>NZ_JALVIW010000048.1:0-4454 GCF_027028515.1 Desulfurobacterium sp.
CCTCCTAAGAGCTTGGGTTTTAGTCTTTTTTTGCACTTTCTTCCTGCCTTTTCTTACTAATTGATTTATTGTTGCCATAAATAAATTTATTATAAATTAATGCCTATATGATTTATTGGGCACCGAAATCGCTATTTAAAAAACGCGCTTTAGCGCTTGCATAAATATACACCACTTTTTCAAAAATGTAAGCTATTTGGATGCATCTTTCAATACTTGCAATTCATGCTTGCTAGCCCCCTCGACTCGCTGTAAAAATTCACCTATCTTTTGCGCCACATCCTGATGGTTTTTATTGCGCGAGTATTCAAGAATGGCTTTCAAAACAACAATAAAAAGCAGAGTGACAAACAGTCTAAGATTTTTAATCAAAATAAGAGCATCTCTTTTCCTGAAAAAATGTTTTTCAAAGTAAGTAAAAGCATACTCCATACCCCTCGTTTCCAGAAAGCTGTAAAAAAGACTAACAATTGCAACCAGGCCTATACCTATCAAAGCCTTCATATCAAAAGCGATAAATCCTGAAAGCCAAAGGGCTGAAACGGTAATATAAAAAACAAGAAGGGCCGTAAAGGCTATGCTACGAAGCGTCCCTTTTAAGAGGGAAGATAGCGTCCCTATCAGCGGTAGAAAGGAAAGAACAACAAAAAACTTCTTTATAAAATAAAGAACATTCTCATCAAGCCTCAAAATGTTTAAATGGCTCAAAGTTGAAGTCAAAAATGCACAGACCAGGAAGAAAAACGTCATTATTCTGGGAAAGGAGGAGGCTTGTTCAGCTATAAAAACAGCTCTGGTGAGGTAAACAGAACCTATCAGGATTGAAAAATCTTCAAATATTAACTTTAAAATGTGGCTGGAAACTACTTTTGACAGCGAAAATCCCGCAACAAAAAAGAGAATGCCGCTTAAACTTTCAACAAGCGCTTTCAAAAACCTGTTTTCTATACGTTTTTGAACTAAAACCTTAATAAGCTGAATAAAGGCAAGCAGAGAAAGAGTAAAAGCAATAAGATAAATATCACCACCTGTAATCTCATTCCTGTGAAAAAATAGCATTCAGTACCTCAATAAGGTCTATCACTTTTTACTCTCTCTATATCAGCACCAAGTGCTGACAACTTCTTTTCAAGATTCTCATAGCCTCTCTCAAGGTGGTATATCCTGTAAATTTCTGTCGTATTTTCGGCAGCAAGTCCGGCAACCACAAGGGAAGCACTTGCCCTGAGATCAGTAGCCATAACCTTTGCACCTATAAGTTTCTCCACTCCCCTAACAACAGCGGCATTTCCCTCTATTTTTATATCTGCTCCAAGTCGCTGAAGCTCAAGAATGTGCTGAAATCTATTTTCAAATATAGTCTCTTTTATGATAGAAACACCGTCTGCAAGGCACATGGCAGCCATAAACTGAGCCTGCATGTCAGTTGGAAATCCCGGATAAACCTCCGTAGTGATGTCAGTTCCAACCAGCCTGCCATTGCTTTTAACAAAAACGGTCATCTCATCAACCTTTTCAATAGTGACACCTGCATCCTTAAATTTATCAATCACAGCTCCTAAAACATCATAAGGGAACTCTTCTATTACAAGTTCACCACCGGCAGCCGCAACGCAGGCAACAAATGTTCCTGCTTCAATCCTATCAGGCATAACCGTATAGTCTATAGTCCCTATAGATTCAACACCTTCAACTTCTATCGTGTCGGTTCCCTCTCCCTCTATAACCGCACCTGCTTTTCTCAAAGCACAAGCAAGGTCAACAATTTCAGGTTCCTTTGCAGCATTCCTTATCACGGTCTTTCCCTTGGCTAAAACTGCTGCCATCAAAAGATTTTCCGTACCCCCAACAGTGGGAAAGTCAAAAACAACTTCAGCACCTTTAAGTCCACCCGGTGCAACAGCATTTATGTAACCGTGTTCTATCCTTATATCAGCTCCAAGCTTTGAAAGGGCTTTAAGATGAAGGTCAACCGGCCTGGCACCTATTGCACAACCACCTGGCAGAGAAACCCTTGCCTTTCCAAACCTTGCAAGAAGAGGACCAAGTGTAAGGACGGAAGCCCTCATAGTTCTAACAAGCTCATAGTCTGCTTCCGTCTTTATGTTAGTTCCCTTAGCAACCTTCAACCTATTTCCTTCAAACTCTGCTTCAAATCCCATATCTGTCAGCAGTGAAATAGCTGTTCTGGTATCTCTTAAGTCAGGAACGTTCGAAATAACAGCATCTTCTGTTAAAATAGCAGCAAAAATAATGGGAAGACTTGCATTTTTTGAACCTGAAACCCTAACCTTCCCCTTTAACGGTTTTCCACCTTTTATAACAAATTTATACATTTTTCACTCCTTTTTAAAACCTACGATAATCCTATCTTTCCCTGAAAGATCTTTAAAAATCTTAATAGTGCTAAAACCTGCTCTTTCAAATATATCTCTAACCTTTTCTGACTGCCCTTCCCCAAATTCAACCGCCAAAAATCCTTCCGGTTCAAGTTTGTCAAACGACTGAAAAGCAAGACGTTCTATAACTTCTGTTCCCTTTTTACCTGCGTAGAGGGCAACTGACGGTTCAAACATTTTAACGCTGCTCTCAACCCGCCTATCAGAATAAGCTATGTAGGGTGGATTAGAGACAACTGCAGAAAATTTCCCTTCTACTCCTTCCAGCAAATCCTCCTTTAAAAACTTAACCTTGCAACCGTGTAATTCTGCATTTTCAACAGCAACATCAAGAGCTTTTCTGTAAATATCCGTAGCAAAAAACTCCGCATCTTTTTTAAGCAGCTTTGCAATTGAGATGATTATGCAGCCACTTCCCGTTCCGACATCAACAATTTTAAGCGTTTCTTTCGACATTGATTTAAGCAGTTCAACACTCTTTTCAACTAAAAGCTCCGTTTCTGGACGGGGAATCAAAACGGCAGGTGTCACTTTAAACCTAAATCCAAAAAACTCTTTTTCTCCAGTGATATAGGCAACCGGTTCACCTTTAACCCGCCGCTTTATAAGCTGACGGTAAGCCTCCACCTCTTCCGCCGAAAGGGGTCTATCGTAGGCAGTATAAATTTTAACCCTATTATCCCATCCCAATAAACAACACATAAGAAGTTCTGCATCAAGGCGAGGTGACGGAATTCCTCTCTCAGACAGAATTTCAGAAGCTCTTTTAACAAGTGTCATAACTGTCCATTTCATGGTGAAATTATACCCTACTTATAGAAGTTAAAACATCTTATAATTTATGTGGTTTTTTAAAACAACGAACGGATGACAGAAGGTGCTAAATATGATTTTCCTTGACTTTCAGAGAAAAAGTTAATATATTCTAACAATTAAAGGTTGAGGGTAGAAAAATGAGAACGCTTCTTGATATAGAAGAGGGACAAACCGTTGAGATAAAAGAGATAAAAGGCGGACCCTGTTTCAAAAGGCGTTTAGCCGCAGTGGGCATATTTCCCGGCAGCAACGTACGAGTTGTAAAAAATGCTCCAGGACCTATTATTGTGGAAGTGGAAAAGAGCCGTTTTGCCCTCGGAAGGGGAATGGCACGAAGAATAGTTGTGAGGTAGCCGGTGAAAAAAGAACTCATTGCCGCTCTCGTTGGAAACCCAAACGTTGGTAAAACAGCAATAATGAACATGCTCGCGGGAACAAAAGCCAAGGTTGGAAACTGGCCCGGTGTAACTGTTGAAAGGAAAGAGGGGAAATATTCTTTTAGGGGATTTGAAATAAAACTGATAGATTTACCGGGAATTTACAGCCTCACTTCCTACACGATTGAAGAACGTGTAACAAGAAACTTCCTGCTTAATGGAAAGTACGATGTCGTAGTAAATGTTATAGATGCCACCCTCCTTGGCAGAAACCTATATCTCACCCTTGAACTTCTTGAGATGGGCGTTAAACCAATACTCGCACTTAACAAAATTGATGACATAAAGAGGTTCTCCATAAATTTCGAAAAACTATCCGCAATATTCAACCTGCCGGTTGTATCCGTAAGTGCCTATAGAAACACAGGATTTTCAGAACTTTCTGAAAAAATAATTGAAGTAGGACTGAACGGAATCAGTAAAGAAGTTTTTAGGCCAACATATTCTGACCTTTTAGAAGCAGCCATATTGGAAGTTTCTATGATAATAAAAGAAGATGAGCGGTTCAAAAAAAATACGCGCTGGTTTGCTATAAAACTTCTTGAAGGTGACCCAGAAATCACTGAAATGGCAGAAAACTCAAGAATATACAACTCTTTATCAAAATCTCTTCAAAAGATAAAAAAGGAATTTTATGAACGCACGGGAGAAGAAATATCATCGGCAATACCAAAAAAACGATTCTTAATGGCTTCCCGCATTGCAAGAACTGTAATTGAGACAGACTACATAGCAGAGGAAGAGGAAGACTTCAGGGATAAAGTTGACAGATTTATAACCACACCGATTACAGGAATACCAA
>NZ_JALVIW010000049.1:0-34117 GCF_027028515.1 Desulfurobacterium sp.
TTTAAAAGCCTATCCAACTCTGAAAAAAAGAGGATATTTTAGCCGCGGTAGGTTTGTAGTTCTCACTCCTAAGAAAGTTAGAATTAGAAATGTATAGAGCAAATTGATTTTGTGGAGGAAAACGGATGTTAAAATTCAAAATAAAACCGAAAGGAGAAAAAATCACCATTTATTTACCTGAGGAATTGTTTGACCAGGAATTAGAAGTGACAATTTCTCCAGTAAAGAAAGAGAAGAATCAATTAGAGAGAATTAGAAATATGTTGAAGAACAGACCTGAAAATATATTTCACGCTATAAATGATCCAGTAGCCTGGCAAAGGAGTTTACGTGAAGAATGGGAAATGTAATTCTGGATTCCAACGTCATAATTTATTTGTCAAAGGGAATTATAGATATTGCTGATTTGATAAGAAGTGAAGAAGTTAAAATATGGATATCAATAATTAGTTATATGGAAGTATTGAGTTTTGATTTCCTTTCATTCGAAGAAGAGAAATTTGTAAGAGATTTACTGCAAGAATTCTTTATTATAGAAATTAATAGGGAAATAGCTGAAAGGACTATTCAAATACGCAGGAAGTATAAAATAAAACTTCCGGATGCAATAATTTGTGCTTCAGCATCTGTTACTGATGCTATCCTGATAACTGCAGATACACAGCTTGGTAAGGTAAGAGAAGCCAATGTAAAGGTTATCAGTCCACCGACTAAATAAGTAAGTGTTCAAATTTCGGTAACTATTTCCTATTGCAAGGGAGAAATCTGATGAAAAACATTATCTCAACTATCAATGACTCGCTTTGCTCAGAATGACTTTTTTGCTGTCATTCTGAGGCTACGTAGTAGCCGAAGAATCCGTTCCTTTTCGTCACTCTGAGGTACTTTGTACCGAAGAGTCTTAGATTCTTCGCTTGCGCTCAGAATGACGTTTTCTTTTTGTCACTCTGAGGTGCTGTGCACCGAAGAGTCTTAGATCCTTCGCTAACGCTCAGGATGACACTCACTTCCGTCATTCTGAGGCCACAAAGTGGCCGAAGAATCTGAACGTATAAAGGAATGGACTTAAAATATAAAGGGTATAATTTAAAGAAAGAACGGAATGAATTACAGGAGATAAAAAGTGGAAAGTAGAATGATTAATGTAAAAGCTGTTTGGGATAAAGACGCACAAGTATGGGTAGCTATTGGTGAAAATGTTCCCGGATTGGTTACAGAGGCAGATACATTAGAACAACTCATTGAAAAATTGAAAGTTATGATTCCGGAATTGCTGGAAGCAAATGGATTACTTCCTAACAACAAAGAGGAAATTCATTTTCGCCTGCTAAGTGAATGTACTGAAGTGGTGAAAGTCGGGGCATAGCAAGTGGCAAATTTTACGCCGAAGCTTAAAAAACTTCTTCGGGAAGCAGGTTGTTACTTTGTAAGGCAGGGAAAAGGTGACCATGAAATATGGTACAGCCCGATAACAAAGCGACATTTCGTTGTTGATTCAAAAATAAAATCACGTCATACAGCTAATGCTGTTCTAAAGCAAGCAGGATTACCTAAGCAATTTTAGTAAGGTGGCCGAAGAATCTGGACGACTGGAAGGAGATTCTTCGCTGACGCTCAGAATGACGGGAAGGGGCGCTCAGAATGACGGGGAGAGGTGCTTAGAATAATTCTGTTTTTCTTGTCATCTTGAGGACAGAGTCCGAGGGATCTAAGAGATTCTTCGCTGGGTTCGGGTGGGAGATTCTTCGCTGACGCTCAGAATGACGTTTTCTTTTTGCCACTCTGAGGTGCTGTGCACCGGAGAGTCTTAGATCCTTCGCTTACGCTCAGAATGACGGGAAAGAAACGCTCAGGATGACAGAAAAGGGCGCTCAGGATGACGGGAAGAAGGTTCAGAATGACAGGGAAAAATAGAATGGATTGGTAGTAATAGGTTACGTGTTGGTATAATAGATTTAAGTTTATATACTTTTACTTTGAGAGGATTGAATGGGGGTTGTTTCAAAAATCCCATGGTGGAAGAGGTCTTTTGATATTGTTTTTTCTGTATTTGCTATACTGATTACACTTCCGATAATGATTCCAATAGCAATAGCAATAAAGTTAACAGATAGAGGAAGTATTTTTTTTGGACATAATAGAGTTGGCTACAAAGGAGAATTATTTAAGGTACTTAAATTTAGAAGTATGTATCCTGATGCAGAAGAAAGATTGAAAAAGATTTTAGAAGAAGATCCTGAGGCAGGGAAGGAGTGGGAGCGTACATTTAAACTTAAAAATGATCCAAGAGTTACTCCAATAGGTAAAATCCTTAGAAAAACGAGCTTAGATGAATTACCTCAATTTTTTAATGTTTTGAGAGGCGACATGAGTGTTGTAGGGCCAAGACCTGTTGTTGAAGAAGAGTTGAGAAAGTATTATAAAGACAAAGCTAAGTATTATCTTTCGGTTAAGCCAGGTGTTACAGGTTACTGGCAGGTAGAAGGAAGAAGTGATGTTGATAACTATGAAGAAAGAGTAAATATGGATGTATGGTATGTTCAAAATCAATCCTTTTTACTGGACATAAAAATTATTCTAAAAACAATCTGGGTGATGTTAACAGGGAAGGGGGCATATTAAACTAAGGACGGAAGGCGAAAGATTTTATAGGAAGTATGAGAGGGTGGGAGAAAAGGGATAAGTTCGAAGGTGGAATGAAAGAACAGATAATAAAATAAATAATGTAGGAGAAAGTCTGTTTTTTCTTAAAAGTCTGTTCAATCCTGTTTCATTTTCATAGTTCCTTTCATTCATTCGATTCTTATGGTGTGTTATTTAAACTTGTTTTGCCATAACTTCTATTTTAAAATTCTCTTAATCTTTTAGTAATTGGGTGGTGGCATGAATAAAGTATTAAAGGCTATGAAACCTTATCCTATGGATGAGCTTATAAAAGCTAAAGAGGAATTAAGGAAGCAGGGAAAAAAAATATACGATTTTGGAACTGGCGATCCGAAGGAGCCGACGGCACCTTTCATAAGGGAAGCGGTTAGAAATGCTGTACCTGAAGTGTCTCAATATCCTACCGTTAAAGGAAGAAAGGATTTACGGGAAGCTGTAAGTGTATGGTTTGAAAACCGCTTTGGTGTAAAGCTTGATCCTGAGACAGAAATAATTCCGTCTGCCGGTTCAAAAGAGGCGATATTCCACTTTCCGCTTGTTTTTATAGAGGAAGAGTTTGAAAAGAAAAGGGTTATATACGGAACGCCTGCGTATCCTGTTTATGAGAGGGGAACTCTCTTTGCCGGCGGAACTCCAACACCGCTGACGCTTAAGTATGAAGACGGTTTTCTGTTAAGGCTTGATAGAGTTGAACCTTCTATTTTAGAAGAGACAAAGATAGTCTGGATAAATTATCCCCACAATCCGACAGGTGCCGTGGCACCGATGAGTTATCTTAGAGAGATTTATGAAATATGCAGAGAATACGACATTATCCTATGTTCAGACGAATGTTACACAGAGATATATTTTGAAGATAAGCCGCTGTCAGCCCTTCAGGTTGGAAAAGAAAATGTTGTGATTTTCCATTCTTTATCAAAGAGAAGCGGAATGACTGGTTATAGGAGTGGTTTTGTAGCCGGTGATGATAAAATTATAAAAGAGTACCTCCGTTTCCGCTCATCTTTCGGCGTTGGTTCACCGGAATTTATTCAAATTGGCGCAAGGGAAGCGTGGAAAGATGAAAAGCACGTTGAAGAGAGAAGGGAAATTTTCAGGAAAAAGAAGGAAATCTTTGAAGAGTTTTTTAAAAATGAAGGGCTTGAATTTTTAGACGTAAAAGCAACTTTTTACTTCTGGGTAAAGGTTCCTGAGGGTATCTCATCAAAAGATTACGCGCTTCATCTGTTAAAATACGGCATAGTGGTTTCACCGGGTGAATTTTTCGGAAACGGCGGTGAAGGATTTTTCAGAATTGCCCTTGTTCCGTCGGTGGAAGAGTGCCGGGAAGCCGTAAAGGTGTGGAAGGAAGCTCATAGAACGATTAAGAGGAGCTGAGATTGAACCTTAGAGCCACCAGGAGAAAACCTATTGCTCAAATTATACTTTCACCTATTCTTGACCTTACGCTTATGCTTGTTATATTTCTTGCCGTCAGTACCGAGTTTATGTCCGGTGGTGAAGTTAAGATTCACGTTCCAAAAGGCGGGGCTCCAATAAGCTATAACAAATATGAGAAAGTAAATAAAATACTGATAGATAAATGGGGAAAAATATTTTACAACGGTAAAACGTACACAAGTATAAGCCAGGTTATACCCCTTTTAAAGAAAAATGAGCGGGTTTACATAAGAGCGGATAGAGAGACTCCCTACATGTATGTGTTTCAGGTGATAGACGGCCTAAGGAAAGCAAATTTCACAACAATTTCCCTTGTTGGTGAGAGGACGGAACGTTGATTTTGAGAGTGTATGTACCTTCCGCCAAAGACACTCATCGTTTGGGAAAAATCATAGGAAAAGTTATTCCTGAAGGGACTGTTGTCCTGCTTTACGGAGACCTTGGCTGCGGTAAGACCTGCATTACCAAAGGTATCGCTGAGGGTCTTGGAATTTCACCGGAAGAGGTGTCAAGCCCGTCGTTTATCATAATTCAGGAGTACGGTGATAAACTGGTACACGTTGACCTTTACAGGCTTTCGTCTGTTGAAGATTTGGAATCTGTCGGTATTGAAGAGTATCTTTTTGACGGCAGAGTGAAGGTAATTGAATGGCCGGAAATTGCAGAAGAGATACTTGAAGGATGTCCTTTTGAAAAGCTAAAAATAGAGTGTCATCAGGAAAATAGTGGTAGAATTTTTACGATTTCGGGAAATGAAAAGATACTGAAAGAGATAGAAAAACTTTTTGGAGGAGAAAATGTCCAGAATAGTTGACGTGAGGGCAAGGGAAATCCTTGATTCAAGAGGAAACCCAACAGTAGAAGTGGAAGTTACACTTGAAACGGGAGTTGTTGGAAGAGCGGCAGTGCCAAGTGGTGCATCAACTGGTGAGAGGGAAGCTCTTGAGTTAAGAGATAAGGATCCAAAAAGATACCTTGGAAAAGGTGTTTTGAAAGCCGTTAACAACGTGAATCAGGAAATAGCACCTGCACTTATAGGTCTTGAATCAACAGATCAGACAAACATAGATAGACTTATGATTGAACTTGATGGAACGGAGAACAAGAGCAGATTCGGTGCAAATGCAATACTTGGCGTTTCAATGGCAGTTTGTAGAGCTTCTGCTCTTGAGCTTGACCTGCCACTTTTTAAATACATAGGTGGCGTTAATGCAAAAGAGCTTCCGGTTCCTATGATGAACATCCTCAACGGAGGCGTTCATGCTGATAACAACGTTGACATTCAGGAATTCATGATAATGCCTGTAGGCGGTGAAACATTTGCCGAATCCCTCAGAATGGGTGTTGAGATATACCACACGCTTAAGAAAGTTTTAAGAGAAATGGGACATTCAACAAACGTTGGTGACGAAGGTGGTTTTGCACCGAATCTTTCTTCAAACGAAGAAGCAATTCAGGTGATAATGAAGGCTATAGAAGATGCCGGATACGTGCCCGGTGAAGATGTTATGCTTGCGCTTGATGCTGCATCTTCAGAATTTTACAAAGGTGACGGCGTTTATGAACTTTCAGGTGAAGGTAAAACTCTTAAAAGGGAAGAGCTTATAGACTTTTACAGAAATCTTGTTGACAGGTATCCGATAATAAGCATTGAAGACGGAATGGCCGAAAACGACTATGAAGGATGGAAACTTCTAACTGCGGCTCTTGGAAATAGAGTTCAGCTTGTAGGTGATGACGTTTTCGTAACAAATACAGAACTGCTGGCACTCGGGATAAAGGACGGTTTCGCCAACTCAATTCTTATAAAGCTTAACCAGATAGGTACCGTAACGGAAACCCTTGACGCTATTGAGATGGCTAAAAGGGCAAACTACACTACAGTTATATCTCACCGTTCAGGAGAAACGGAAGATCCATTTATAGCTGACCTTGCTGTTGCAGTTAACTCAGGTCAAATAAAAACAGGCGCGCCAGCCAGAAGTGAAAGAAACGCAAAATACAATCAGCTTTTAAGGATTGAAGAAATCCTTAACGGAAACGCTGTTTATAAAGGAATGGACGTGTTTTACAATCTTTAAAATGTTGCCGGGCTTTCTGCCCGGCGTTCTAAAAAGTTACCTCCTCAGATATTTTTCCCATCATCCCGGTCAATATTGTCATCATGAGGACAGAGTCCGAAGGATCTAAGAGATTCTTCGCTGGGTTCGGGTGGGAGATTCTTCGCTTCGCTCAGAATGACGGGAAAGGGCGCACGGAATGACATTTTCCTTTGTCATTCTGAGGCCACAAAGTGGCCGAAGAATCTGGATGCTTGAAAAAGCTCCTTCAGGCTGCGCCCGCAGGATGACAGAAAGGCTTGCTTTTTTTTATATTTTATTAATGAAAACCTTATTCAGGTAATAAGTGTGAGAGACGAGATTTTGGTGAAGCTCAGGGGTTTAAAAAAGAAACTCCAGGAAGTTTACGGGATAGAAGAGATAGCGATTTTTGGTTCGGTAGCAAGGGGTAAATGTACTGAAAATAGTGATGTTGATATAGTTATTCTAAAAATGAAGAAAAAAAACGGTTTTAAAATTGCCGGTGCCCGAAATTTCCTGAAAAATGAACTGAACAGAAACGTTGATCTGGGGCTTTACGATTCACTTAATCCTTTTGTAAAAGAAAATGTTAAGAAGGAAATGAGAGGTAAATTCTATCTTTTCACCCATAACTTCGGAAGCATCTATTATTTCAATTCCTAAGAGATTTCCCTTTTCATCCACATCCACGTAAACTCCGGGTGTAACGGTAAAAGTTTTGAATACTTTTCTTTCCAGCTCCTAAAGGCACATACAGATAGTTAGAACTTGGATGCATTGAATCCTTTTTCAAGCGTTACTTTTATTTTGAGAGAAATGTTTTCAGGATTTTATAATTTTCATGTAGCTTTTCTATCTCTATGTATTCGTTTTTCTGGTGTGCCTGTGATGGTTGGCCGGGGCCAAAGTTCACCGCGTCAATTCCCCACTGTGAGAATCGAGCAACGTCTGTCCACGCCTGCTTTGATTCAACTTTCAGATTAAATTGTTTTATCAGTTTCTGGAGAATTGGATTGTCAAGACATACCCTTCCTGATGGTGAGAGGTCTCGCCACTCAAATTCGTCAACGTTTGCTTCGTTGCCAAGGTTTTCTAAATCTTTGACTGCTTCTTCTAACGTTTTTGATGGTGAAAACCTGTAGTTCACATTAACGGTAAAACTATCGGGAATTATGTTTCTACCACCTGTGAAATCTACCATTGTTGCGTTCATCACTTCATAGTAGGTTAGTCCCTGAAACTCATATTTTTCAGGTTTCTTTTCAGATAGCAGTTTAAGCAGTTTCCATCCCTTGTGAATGGCATTTTCGCCCTGCCATGGTCGTGCTGAGTGTGCCCTTTTCCCTTTAAATACCATTCCACAGTGTATTACGCCAAGGCATCCTACCTGAATTGCATTGTCTGTAGGTTCAAGTATGATGGCAAGGTCTATCTTTTCAAGGAGTTTCTTAAAGTTTTCATAAAGTGGTATCAGTCCGCTTTCGAGGTATGGTCCTTCTTCCCTTTCGTATAAGATGTAGACCAGGTTATAGGGTGGGTTAAGGTTTCCTTTACCGGTTTCTTCAATGATTTTAAGTATTACGGCGTCACCGCCCTTCATGTCGCTGGCACCGAGGCCGTAGAGTTTTCCATCTATCACTTTTCCTGTGTATTCGTTCGTTCCAGGAACGGTGTCAAGGTGTCCTACTAAGGCAAGTACAGGTTTTTCTTCGTCAAAACTTGAGCAGGCAATTATCGTGTTTGAGACTCTATTAACCGTGAGGGATGGGTTGTTTTCCTTTATGAAATTTTCCGTAAAGTCGGCAATTTCTTTTTCGTTTCCGTAGATTGAGGGGATTTCAATCAACTTTTTTAGTATCTCTAAAAGTTCCATAGATCACCTCTCAACTTTTGATTTCTTAAATATAGTGTCTTCCACTTGTTTTGCCCTTCTCTAAGTTTATCTTTTATCCTATGGGTGTGAAACGACTTGAAAAGAAACTTGAATCAGTTCCCGACCTTCCCGGTGTTTATCTATTTCACGATAGCAACGGTAAGGTTATCTACGTTGGAAAGGCACGTTCTTTAAAGAAACGGATAGCTTCTCACATCAAAGCGACGGATCCGTCCGATAAAAGTTACAGAATCGTAAAGGCTTCTTCCGGTTTTGACTATGTCGTTGTCAGGAACGAGAGGGAGGCCCTTGCGTTAGAGGCAGAACTTATAAAGAAGCATTTACCTAAATATAACGTTCTCATGAAGGACGATAAGAGCTACCCCTTTCTTTTAATAACCGATGAACCTTTTCCTTCTGTAAGGCTTGTCAGAAAAACGGATAACACTTCTGGAAGGCGGTTTGGCCCCTTCATACCTGCAAAAAACGCAAGACTTACCATGGACCTTATACATAGACTTTTCAGGTTGAGAAAGTGCAGGGAGCTAAAAAAGAGGGAGCGTCCCTGTATCCAGTACCACATGGAGAGATGTTGTGCACCTTGCTGCGGTTACGTTTCAAAAAAAGAATATATGGAGCAGGTAAAAGGTGCAATCTCTTTCCTTGAGGGAAATGTCAAGGCTTACCTTCAGTTACTCTATGAGCATATAGAAGCTCTTGCACAGAGGCAGGAGTTTGAGAGGGCAGCTTTCTTAAGGGATCAATTTGTGGCTATAAAGAATCTTTATGAAAAATATGCCGTTTTCATGGATGAGTATAAGGACTGTGACATTTTCTACCTTGAGGAAAAGGGCGGATTTTTTGAAGGTATTCACATAATCGTTCGTCACGGCATCATAATGGGCAGGGAAAACTTCTCCTTTGATCCATTTGAACCGTGGGATACGGAAACCGTTAGAGAACTCTTTTCAGGCAGTGGTGCGGGAATGGATGTTATAGGTTCTATATGGCTTAAAAACTACTTTGAAAATAGGGAAGTACCGCCTCATATCTTTGCAAATTTTGTTCCTGTAAATCTTCCTCTTAATGTGAAACCCATACCTGAGGAAATGTTTAAAGTTGTTCTTCAGAATAAGAAGAGGGAAAAACTCCATCTTAACATTGATTTTGAAGCTTTATCTTCCGAATACGAATCGGTTTTTATGGATTCTTTTCCTGAAAGAGTTGAGGTTTTTGATATTTCCACACTTCAGGGTGAGGCGACCGTTGCTTCCTGTGTTGTCTGGGAGAAGGGAAGGTTTGTCAAGAAAGACTACAGAAGGTATAGAATAAAGACTGTAAGCGGCATTAACGACTATGCTTCTATGGAAGAGGTGCTTACGAGACGCTTTCGTTCAATAAAGGAAGGAAAGGTAAAAATGCCATCTCTTATTCTGATAGACGGTGGAGTGGGACAGCTTAACGTTGCTATCAGGATTAAAGAACTTTTTGGACTTCCTTTCAGGGTTTTTTCCATAGCAAAAAGGGAAGAGATAATTTATACTGATGAAGGGGAGGTTGTTGAGACAAGGAAGTACCCTTACCTTTTTAGGTTTTTTACCGTTTTGAGGGATGAGGCTCACAGATTTGCAATTACTTATAATAGATATTTAAGGAGTAAAAAGCTTAAAAAGAGTATTTTTGACGATGTGAAGGGTCTCGGAATGAAGAGGAGAAGGATAGTGGAGAAATTCTATCCTGACATTAAGGAACTTGCCACCGTTACCGTTGACGAGCTGAAGCAGATAGGGATTCCGGAAAAGGTAGCTTACCGCCTGATAGAGAAGGTTAGAGAAGTTTACGGAGAGTAGAGGAGGAAGACATGGAGATACTGTGGGCACCGTGGAGGTTGTCATATGTTCAGGAAGTTACAGAAAACAAAGGATGTGGTTGTTTTATATGCGATGCCTTTAACGATAGTCCGGAGAACGATAAGAAGAACCTGCTTCTTCACAGGGGAAAGAAAGCTCTCGTGATTTTGAATAGATTTCCCTACAACACCGCGCACCTTATGATATGTCCTGTAAGACATACCGGGGATTTTGAGTCTCTGCTGCCTGAAGAGATGGCAGAGATTGATGAGCTTCTTAAAAAATCCGTAAGGGTGATAAGGAGAGCTTATAATCCTGACGGTTTTAATGTAGGTCTTAATCTTGGTAGGCCTTCAGGTGGAAGCCACGATACACACATTCACTACCACGTTGTTCCAAGGTGGAATGGTGATACAAACTTTATGCCGATAATAGGCGGTGTTAAGGTTATACCTCAATCTCTTGAGGAGACTTACGATATACTTAAAAAGTTTTGGAGAGATAATGATTAATCCTTTTAGCTGGCTTGGAAAGAGGGGAAAGAGAATAGATAGGAAGGTTGAAAGCTTCCTGAAAAATCTTTCAATTAACAGAATTGATACGTTAAAAGAACTTCCCGACCTTGATATTGATAAGCCATTTAACGCCTACGTTACTCTTGCCATTCTTTTGAGAGAGAAGGGAGAGTTTCACAAGGCTATAAAGTTGCTTGAGAACCTGCTTTCTGAAGAGCTGACGATAGATGACGAAAAGCTCGTGATTCTTAACCTTGCGATCACCTATAAATTGGCAGGTTTTGTTGATAGAGCAGAACAGATTATTAGAGAAGGGATTGAAAGGTTCCCTGCTGAAGGTTACTTCTACTACGAACTTGCAAAGTTGAAGCAGATGTATGATGACTGGGAGGAGGCTGTTAAAAATTTTGAGATAGCGAACGGCCTTAACGGCATATTCCAGGAGGAACTCTTTTATACAAAACTTTTCTACATAAATAGACTTCTTGATAACGGGAAGATAGACAAGGCTTTTAAGGTTATGAAAACGCTTAAAAACATTCTTTTAGTGCCATTTTTCTACTACACGCTTGCGAGAATCTACTTTGAAATTGGCGACAGTGAGCGGGCTTACAGGAATGTTGTTACAGGAATGAGGCTTTCAGAAAAACAGTCTGACATGTTCCTGAAGCTTCTTGAGAACTATCAAATACTTGATGTTGAAGAGGTGAAAAGGCTTATAGATAAAGTTGGCCTTATCTATCCGCTTGCCCTTAAGTACGTTGAGCTTCTGACAGCAGGGAGTGAGGATGAAAAGGCCCTTGAGGTTGTAAACAAAATTGCTGAAAAGTATCCTCTTAAAGCTGAAGTAAAGGAACACCAGTTAAGGCTTATGTGGAAACTTGGTAAGAGGAAGCAGGTTGTTGACGTTATCGTTTCATCCCTTGAAAGGCTTAAAAAGGAGAGGAAAAAGTACGTCTGTGAAAACTGCGGTTACAAGACAGACACCTTTGACTGGTGTTGTCCAAAGTGTAAGTCGTGGGAAACTTTGAGGCTGGATATAGATTAAGATGAGGGATAGGGTAAAAAGATTTTTCCATTCCCTTTTTAGGGGAAAGCTTCATTATTTCATTAGGTTTTGTTTCCTTGCCGCTTTCCTTTTTCTTACATTTAAGATTTCGCTTGTCATGGTTGACTACTATCTGGATAAGCTGAAAGGTTACGGTGTTTACATTGAGAACCTTCACTTTCATCCGGGGACGCAGTTTGCGATTACTTTTGATGGTATTGAGTATAGAAACAAAAAAATCAAGTTTCACGGCGGTAAAGGAGAAGTTGTTTTAGATCTTGTAGAGTCGTTGAAAGAGAAAAAGCCTGTTGTTGAAAGGTTTTCTCTTGCTTCTTTTTCTCTCTATTTGAGCAGTGAGGATAAAAAGGGAAAAGTAACTATACCGGATATTTATTCTGTTCCTTTCGGTGTGATTATTAAAAATCTTCATTTAGGAAGAGGAAATGTCTATTCTCGGGATTTTTCGGCCGAGTTTGGCGGTATAGACTGGGGCGGCGGGAGATTTTTATTCCGCAAAACAGAGGGGAGAATTAAAGGAAAGCCTTTTTATCTTACAGATGTTGCCGGCGTTCTGGATAACGATACGGTAAAGACGCAGCCTTTTAAATTTTCATGGGATTCTATCTCTTTAGAAGGGGAAATTTCCTTTTCACTTAACCTTTATAATGCTGATTTTAACGGAACGCTTTCTCTGCCGAAAGGGGACGTTACATTTACTTTGAAAAAAGAAGGTGAAAAGGTTACCTCTACCGGAACATTTGCTTTAAAGTCTCTTGAAAAGCAGTTTGATTTTTCCCTTGAGAGCAAGATAAAGAGAGAAGTTGACTTCAAAGGAGTTGTATCTGAAAAAGGGGAACCTTTTAAGTTTTCATTCAGCGGTGTTTTTGATGGTAATGAGGTTTCCGTTAAGGGTAGTGCCTCCGGTGATTTTGCCCTTGACGACAAAATTTCCCTTGAAGGGGTGAACGTTCATTGCGACTTTGCAGGCGAAACGGAAACTTTAAGCGGGTTTATTAGAGGGAATGTAAGGAAAGTCTTTTTTAGCGGGAGAGATTTTAAAAACCTTGCGGTCACCCTTAAGTTAAAAAATTCAAGATATTTGGACGCTGATCTATCCTGGCACGATGGAAATAATGGTAATGTTAAGGTTTCAGGTGATATTGTTAAACGGAATTTTTTCGTTGCCGCTGCCGTTAAAGGTTTTGATTTAAAGGCTGATCCTTTTGTCGCTTCTCTTTCTCCTTCTGTAAGAGAATGGATTCCCGACGTTTCCGGTAATTTTTATCTCAAAGGAGAAATCAAAGATGGCAAAGTTGCTGCAGCAGATTTAACTTTTACCATTTCACGGTTCAACTTTAGAGGATTTATCGGTAAGGGCTATTTAGCTTTAAGGACGCAGAAGGGGAAAATTCTGGTAATGTTGAAGATTTCTGGAGATAACGGAATAGTTGGCTTTAAAGGATACTTTAACCCTTCCCAGGTTTCTATAAATGGTGACCTTTATTGTCAGAATCTTCAGCTTTCCTCTTTTGATTTCCTTGCTTCTGAAGGTCTTAATGGTACCGTTACGGGTGGAGGAACACTTTTTGGCAGGTTATCCTCTTTAAGAGGTAATTTCGAGTATCAATCTAAAGAATTTTCATACTTTGGTGAAAAATTTAAAAACATTTCAGGAACGGTTAATCTTGATTATCCTTCTTTGTTTATAAAGGCCAAGGATTCTGAAGGAAAGCTGGATGTCAGGAAGATTGCCCTTAAATTTTCCCCAGCCTTTGCAATAGACGTTGCCGCTTATGTTAAGGATTTTAGCCTTTCAACTATTGAGAGGATAACAAAAAGGTATGGTGTCAACATGCCTGTAAGGTTAGATGGAAATGCTGATGGAAGTATTACTTTAAGTTTCCATCGCGGTGAGAAAGTTCCTTTCACGATGGACGTTCACATTGATAGGTACCGTTCTTTCTATGTCCTTGACAGTACAGTCTCCGGGAATGCTACAGGGGCAGGTGAGGTAGTCTTTGACGGAAAGCTTGCTGTTTCTCTTTCAGGCAGGTCTAAGGATGCTGAAGTTGCAGGATTAAAGTTCTCCGGGGGCAGTTACCAGTTTAAACTGAAAAGTAAAGATATAAGTGTTTTTGGAAAGGATTTTTCTTCCCCTCTATTAGATAAAAGTTCCATAAAGTTTGCCGTTGATATTGATACGGAAAAGCAGTCAATGAATGGTTCTTTTTCGTTGAACGGTCGTAAAACATTTCCTCACGTTGTAGCTGATATCAATCTGCAGGGAGAAATTAAAGGTCTTTTTGATAACTTGACAGTTCCCGTTAAGGGTAAAGCCATGATTTCTTCCGATTATTTGAAGGATACACTTTCTGTTAAGTTTTCCGGCAGTCTTCATGAACCTGACAATAGTGGTGATATAGCTCTTTTTTCAAATAAAGGCAGTATTTATATAAAAATGACTGGTAGAAATTTATCATTGAATGGAACATTAAAGGACTTAGATTTTGGTTTTGAAAAGGTTAGCGGAACGGCAGGGCTTGTAGTTTTTGACCTTAATGTGAGGAACTTTGATTTTAAACATTTAAGCGGTATTATCGAAATTCCCATTCTTTCCATTTTTCCAGAAAACCTGCCTGAAATTGATGCTGTTTCAGGGGTTTACATTAAATTTGACGAAGGCGCTATTAAAATAAGTGATGCTTCCTTTTCTTTTCCTGGAGGATGGTTTAACCTTAATCTTTCCTTTGCTGACAGCGTACTTGAGGGTGACTTTAAAGGTTCCATAAGTGCGAGGGCGGCTGCAAGGAGATTCCTGCCTTTTGTTCTTGTGAAGGAAGGAGACTTTAACGTCTCAGGTAAGTTCAGGTACGACAAAAAGCTCTCTTACTCTGTTAAAGTGGAAACGAACGGTGTCGTTGGTCGTGTGAGTTATCTTCTTGGAACTGTAAAGATAGATAAACTTTCTTTAAGCGTTGAAAATGGTAAATTGAGATACATATTTACTGCCGCAGAGGTTGAGGATGGGAACATAGTTGTTTCAGGTGGGGACGTTATTACAGTTTCTATTTTCAATGTTCCCGTTGGACAAATGGGTATATGGCGTGCGCGGATAACGGGTAATCTTAAATTTGCAAATAGAAATCTTACAGGAACGATTGACATTTCTCGTCCTGTTATTTTAAAACTTATTTCTAGGAAAAAGAAAATATCTTCAACATTTTCAATTCCTTTTAACGTTGATATAAGTCTTAACTTCCTTGAACCTCTTGAGTTTAAAACGGATGTTTGGAGCATAAAGTTACTTCCTATGCTAAAAGTAACGGTGAATAACGGCATGCCTGCTGTTTCTGGTAACTTCTTCGTGTTAGACGGAAAGATAAAGTACATGGGAAAGGAATTTGTTATTTCTTATGGCTCCGGCATTATTGACAACCTGCTCGAGTTAAAAGGAAACGTGAATATTGCTGCCTCTTCAAGGATAGGCGATTACTACGTTTACATGTTCGTAAGGGGTAACCTTGCCTCTCCGGTTCTTTACTTTTCTTCCGAACCGCCTTTAACAAAGGAAGAAATTCTCAGCCTCATAATGACCGGTGCCACGCCGTCAGAAATGGAGAGGAGTAACGAGATTTTCCCGGTTGTTCAGGTGGCTTACTATGCAACTTCCACGTTTTTAAAGCCTGTTGAGAAAACTTTTTCAAAACTACTGAAATTAGAGTCCTTTTCGCTTGAGCCTTATATAACCAGGTACGGAGAAACGGTTATAAAGTTTTCGGTAACAAAAAAGATAGGAGATAGATTAAGGTTTATCGGTTATGAGACTACAGGTCAAGACCCTGAATTTAGTATTGGTGCGCAGTATTTCGTGGGTCACTATAAAAATGTTTATCTTGAATATCAGTACAGTAATTATTACCATAATGAATATGGTATTGGTTTTAACTTTAGAATTAAGGACTGGGTATGGCTAAAAGAGAAGATAGAAAAATTGAAGAAATAGCAGATGCTTTGAAAAAAGCCGGTGCGGTTTCACAGCAACCACCAGAACATGCCGCCTACAGGTTTAAGTTTGGCGATGGTATCGTTACCATTTATAAATCAGGTTCAATTGTTTACGGCGGTAAGGAAAGAGACAGGGATATACTTAAAAGCGTTGTTGATACCGTTTTGATAGGAAACGTGGATAAAACGCCGCGAATAGGATGCGATGAAGCGGGAAAAGGTGAGTATGTGGGACCTCTGGTGGTTGCGTGTGTTTACTGTGACGGTCCTGCCGTTGAAGAATTAATAAAGATGGGTGTTAAGGATTCAAAGAGACTTTCCGATAAAAAGGTATGTGAACTTGCAGAGAAAATTAAGCAGGTTGCTCACGGTGCTGTTAAAGTTTTAATGCCGCAGGAGTACAATAAACTCTACTCTAAATACAAAAACTTAAACAGATTGTTAGATTCAGTCTATCTTTCTTTAATAGAGAAACTTGTTAAAAAGTATAAGCCGTTAAAAGTAGTAGTCGATAAGTATGGAAACAGTGTGGAGAAAAGACTTCGTGACTGTTTGCCTGAATCGGTAGAAATTGTTGTTGTTGAAAGAGCGGAGAAAGATCCTGTCGTGGCGGCAGCTTCTATAATTGCCAGAGCTGAGAGGTTGAAGGGATGCAAGATGTTAAAAAAGAAGTTTGGAGTTTCCATTCCTGCAGGTAACAGCAGAGAAGAGATAGAAAAATTTCTTAAATCGGTATCAAAGGATATGTTAACATATCTTGTTAAGATTCACTTTAAAATGGATGTGTAATGGAGGTTTTAGATGAAAGGTTTTTGGAGATTTTTAACAATGCTTGGAGCAGTTTTTATTCTAATTTTGTTTTTCAACCTGATGCGGTTCCTTTTTTTCAATCAGGTACCTTTTGGTAAAAAAATAGCAATTTTAAAAGTTAAAGGTGTTATAACAGATACGAGCTATTACATTAAGGAACTTGAAAAGCTTTCAAAAAACAGGAATGTTAAAGCGATTGTTTTAAGAATTGATTCTCCTGGGGGAGCTGTTGTTCCGTGTCAAGAAATGTACGACGAAATTTTAAGGGTGAAAAAGAAGAAACCAGTTGTCGTTTCTATGGGTTCTGTTGCAGCCTCCGGCGGCCTTTATATTTCCGTTGCTGCTAACAAGATAGTTGCTGATCCTGCCACTATTACAGGAAGTATAGGTGTAATAATGCAGACAATGAACTTTAGAAAAATAGCGGATAAATTGGGAATAAAGGTTATTACAATTAAAAGCGGTCCTCACAAAGACCTGTTGAATCCCTTTAAAAAGGTTGATCCCGGTGATGTTGCAATTGTTCAAAATGTTATAAACGATGTTTATCAACAGTTTTTAGAAGCTGTTTCCAAAGGAAGGCACATTTCTATGGACAAGCTAAAACCAATAGCAGACGGTAGAATATTTTCAGGAAGAGAAGCTCTCAAGCTTGGGCTTGTTGATGAACTCGGAGACC
Organism: Desulfurobacterium sp.; assembly: GCF_027028515.1. Classification (NCBI taxonomy): domain Bacteria; kingdom Pseudomonadati; phylum Aquificota; class Aquificia; order Desulfurobacteriales; family Desulfurobacteriaceae; genus Desulfurobacterium; species Desulfurobacterium sp. The sequence continues at coordinate 16,966 of NZ_JALVIW010000049.1, forward strand.
TGCAAAAGGCTATTTCAGTTGCAAGAAAGCTTTCTCATTCTCCAGATGCAAAACCATTTGAAGTTAAAAAAGAAAAACCTTTTATTGACAGGATAATAGGTGGTGAAGCTTCTCTCTTCTTTGATAAAATTTCTGCAATATTAAAGGGCGAGGTGGAAAGGAAAGAACTAATGTATCTTTACTGATGGAGGGATTGTGGATTCATTTAAGCAGTTAGTTTTGCAGTGGCTTAAGGAAAAAACTGAAAAAGAGGAACCGCTTGAAGTTATAAGTTTTTATAATGAAGTGCCTGTAAGGGTGAAGATAAAACCTTTATCCATAGAGAATTTTAAAGTGGTGGGATGGAAGGGAAATTCTAAAATTCTTCCGGCAATAGATCAAACTCAGAAGTTTTTCATAAGTTTTTTTCATCCTGAATACAGGGAAAATCGGATTCTTTCAGCGGGTGTTCTCTATTACAACAATGATTATATAGAAACGACGTTTCCATCTCTTACTGTTGAACCTAAATTCAACAGAGCTGCCGTTAGAATAACTGTTTCGGAATTTAAGCCTGTGTATGCTGATATAAAAGCTGAAGGTGTTACTCTTTCCACAAAAGTTGCTGATATAAGTGAGGGAGGAATAGGTGTTTTTTTAGATAAAGGGGTGTTAAAATTAGGAGAGGATGTTATTTTGACACTTAAGTTTCCAGATGGTGCTGTAATTAGCAATGTTCCTGCGAAAGTTGTTCATATTGAACTTGTTCCCGGGAATAAGAAAGAAGAAAAGGCCGGTTTAGCATTTGTGTCACTGAAAGAAAAGTGCAGAAATGTTATAAGTAAGTACATCATTCAACGTCAAAAAGAAATTATTGCTGAATTTAAAATGCTGACCGATGAATAATTTGATATTTGATATTGACAAATTTACTTCTGAATCTAATAATATATTTTGTAATATTTGAATTAGAGGAGAAGTGATAATGCCATTAGAAAAACTTTCTATTAAAAAAAGGAAGATTAAATATACACTTATTTTGTTGTTTGTGCTTTTCTTTTTACGGGGAATTTTATTGGCTGATTTGAGTTTAGCTTATTCTAACTTTAAAGTGCCTGCCAAATTTGAGGCTAAAGTAGTTTCTGTTAATCCTCTGGTAATTAAAATTTTAACCGGCCCATTTAGGCAGCGTTTATTGAAACTTAAATCAAAAACAGTCTTTAACAAGGGAGATGTTCTAATTTGCGTAGTTGATAAAACTGGAAAAGTTCAGTGTTTTAAATATGGCGGAGAGCCAAGATGAGAAAGTTTCTGATTTTTTTTATGTTTTTGCTTACTTTTGGAAGATCTTATGCTGGAAGCCTTAATCCATATTTTTCCCTGCCTCCTTTTCTTCAGCAGGGAAAGTTTGCTAATCTGATGCTGGTTCTTGATTATAGTGGCAGTATGAATGATTATGCTTACTTTGATACTTATAACGACAGCAGTAACTACTATGGTTATTTTATTGGTAAACAGAAGTATAGTCTGGAAACATTTGTAACGGATGATGGAAATTATGTTTATGTGTGGGTGCCTTCTTCTTCTGGTGATACCGGCAATTATTTGAACTGGGAGTATATGCGGAAAATAGATATTCTGCGCTGGATACTTACAGGGGGACCGGTTAAAAAGCTGACACTTGTTTCACATGGAAAGAAAGTTTCCGGCTACTATGTTTTATTGAAAACGATGGAAGGAAAAAGATATATACCAGTTAAGTACGTGACTTCTTACAACAGCACTACAGGCCAGGTTGAAGGTGTGTTGCAAAAGATAGAAAGATTAAAAGAGCATCCTCGTGTTGGCCTTGAAATATTTTCAGGGACAAATGTCGTAAGAAAATGGATTTATCCATCCTTTAAATATAAAAAAGTTATTTCAGCAATAAATTATAAACCTGCAAAAGATGGCACTCCCACCGGGGAAGCTCTTGACGAGGTTAGAAGGTATTTTTCCCGTGAAGATGGAGTGTGGGGAGGATTCAAAAAATCTGATTCCAGTTACGTAGATCCGTATAAGTTTAAAATAAACGGTACCTGGATGGATGTTCACTGCACGAAAAACTATGTTCTTTTGATCAGTGATGGTGCATGGAATGGACATAAATTTTCTAAAAGACTTAGGGACCTGGATTGTAAGCATGGAAGTTACCCTATTATAGATCCTGTGGATGCGAGTGCTCCTTATGCTTGCACTATAGATCCTGTTCAGCCTGCTTATGAAATGTGGGAAGGGGGGTATGCTGATTTAGTGCCTGATTTGAAAGGAAGGCAAAACGTGAAAGTTTATACCGTTTCAGCTTTTATAAATAGTTCTAAGTTTGATGATATTGTAGGCTTGAACGCTCTAAAGAACATAGCGGTTTTTGGTGGATATAAAGGAAGCTTCTCTGATGAACTACCGTCAGGTTATTCTTCTGTTCCGCCACAACCTGTGTGTTCTGTGACACAATCCCCGCCGTGTGGATCTTTTGTTAGCCTTCCATCTTCCTCTTCTGATTGGGATGCAGATGGTGATGGCAGGCCTGATGATTTTTATCCTGGTAATAATCCGGCAGCACTGAAAAAGGCGATAGAAAATATATTTGCCGCTATATTAAAGGATGCTTTTTCTGGAACTTCAGCTGGTATTCTGCCGGAAAGAAAGAAATCAGGAGTGGTGGCAGAACAAACCTTGTTTTATCCTCGCAAAGATTTTTCAGGAAAAAATGTTGATTGGCCGGGTTATCTATATACCTGGTGGCTTTTAAACAAGAAAGCTGTTCAAAACATAAGAGAAGATACAAATCTCAATAAGATTCTTGACATTAAAGATGACCGTATTCTTAGATGGCGAGTTGATCCGGATACAGGAAAAGTTTCCATAGATTTGTATAGCAGTTATTTGAACGGTACTGCCAAGAGGAAAATAGCTACTTATGATACATTTGACGATCTTCATCCTGTTTGGGAAGCTGGTGAAAATCTCGCGTTTACATCACCAGATAGCAGAGAAATCTTTACCGACATCAAGGGCAGACTTGTTGAATTTAATACTTTTAATAAAGACCTTATATCAGAATATGTAGGGGATTTAACAGAACCTTCGTGTTTAAATAATGATGTAGCAAATCTGATTGCTTTCATTAGAGGAAAAGATGTAAAAGGATGTAGAATTAGAGATATAGACGATTCAGGAGATACCTGGAAACTGGGGGACATTATTTATTCTTCTCCTACTATTGTTAAATATCCTGATTACAGCGTTGTATTTGTTGGAGCTAATGATGGGATGCTTCACGCTTTTAGACTCGGTTATGTTAAAGATCTTGACAGCAGCCTTCACCCTGTAAAGCTTACAGATAGTTTTAACTCAACATCTCAAGATTTGTTAGGAGAGGAATTGTGGGCGTTTATTCCATCTAATGCTCTTCCTTACCTGAAATATCTTGCTTCTCCAAATTATGAACACACTTACTATGTTGATTTAAAACCATTTATTGTCACTTATAAAAGCAGAATAATTTTGATAGGCGGAATGAGGTTTGGAGGGGTTCCCGGAAATTCCAGGAGGTTGACTCCACCACCAAACGATGCAGGTGTTGGCTACTCTTCTTATTTTGCTCTTGACGTTACAGATCCTGAGAACCCGAAGTTTTTGTGGGAGTTTAGTTCTAAATCTCTTGGATTTTCCTATTCCGGCCCTGCTGTAATAAATAAAGGTGACAAGATTTATGTTATGTTTGCTTCTGGACCTACTGACTATAACGGTGATGTTGATCAGCCTCTTTCTGTTTACATTTTGGATTTGTTGACAGGGAAAGAAATTAGAAATGTAACAATTGATGAACTGCCGAACACCTTTGCGGGACGCCTTTTTACCAATGGGCTCGATGTTAATGATGATGGAAAAACAGACTTTGTCTTTTTTGGTTATTCAAAGAAATTTGCAGACATGCAGGACTGGAAAGGAGGAATAATCGTTGCAGATGTTAGGAGTGATGATCCAGTTAACTGGAAGTTTAATATATACCTTAAAAATAAAATCCCACCAGTAACTTCAAAAGTAGCAGTTGGTAAATATTTTGGGAGATATTACATTTTCTTTGGTACAGGTCGCTGGTTTTATAAAGAAGATAATCCGAACCCTGAAGTAGCAAATAGGATTTATGGACTTCCTCTGATTCATTCTGGAGACAACTGGAGTTTACCTGATGCAAGTTCCATTGTTGATGTTACAGAGACTTCTGCCTCAGTTTGTTCTATTTCTTCAACTTTGCCTTTAGGTTGGTACATAAAACTGAATACTGATGATGATGGATACCTTAAAGAGCGCTTAATTTCAGACCCAACGATAACTGATCTGAATGTTGTTGCATTTGTAACTACAGAACCAACAGCAGATGTATGTGGTTTTGGCGGCCGTTCAAGGATATGGCTTCTAAACGGAGCGTCGGGGAGCAGCATTTTTGATAACTGCACGAGATATTCAATGGATCGAAAAAATTTGAAAGGTTCTCTACTTGTGCAGCTTTCTACTGCTGCTATTCACAAAGTTAGTCTTAAAAGTGAAGCTTCACAATTTGATAATACAACAAACAAAAGAACTGTTTTAAATTCAGATACAGGTTCTGGCTGGTTTACTGGTGTGGCACCTGAAGGTGGAGCTAAATTTGTACCACCCTCTGGAGGGAAAGGTGAGCTTCTGTTATGGATGGAAAAATAGAGCTTTTACTTTACTTGAGCTTTTGATAGTTATAGCTTTGGTAGCTATTCTTGCTTTTGCGGGAATCTTAAAGTACAAAAACTGGATAGATTCAAATACAATAAATACAGAAATCCGCCGGATGGCTTCGATGCTGCAGAATTTGAGAATGAAGGCTTTTTCTCAGAAAAGGCAGTTTAAAGTATATATTAGTCCTGGTAAGCATCGGTTATTGATATACATGTGGGATGGTAGTAGCTGGAAAAGTTACAAAAATTACGATTTAAAAGAACCTTTTGTGCAGACCGCTCCCGTTATCATTACAGATAAAGGAACTTTTAATGCTACTTCTAAAATTATTTATAAAGGTGATTTTAATTATCAGGGAGATAACTGCATAATCATAGACAGAACAGACGTGAGGATTAGTCGTTGTTGATGAGAAAAGGATTTACGTTGCTTGAAGTTCTAATAGCATTTGTAATTTTTTCTATAGTTATGATTGCTTTGCTTGACTCTGCAGGATTTTATTATCGGATAAGCGTAGAAAATGACCTTTTAAATGCTGCTTCTAAAATTGCAAGAGAAAATCTTGAATCTGTTCGCAACATGGACTACAACTTTGTCACAGCATCAGTTCTTGATAATGGAACCAGTTCTTGCAGAGAAGCCTTGACAACAGGTAAAAATCTCGAAATAGTGCAGCTTAGGAATCAAAATTTTGCTTTTGGAAAATATTTTAATGTTATTGTTGATCCTACTCTGGACATAAAACAAGTTACAGTGTATGTTTGCTGGAATTATAATGGTAAATTTCATCAGCTTGATTATTCTACAGTGGTAAGGGAAAAAGAATGAGAAAGGCACTTACTTTGCTTGAGTTATTAGTTGCTGTTTTTGCTGCTACAATGGTAATGTCTGCAGTTTATGTTGTGTATACGAGACTTCTCGGAACATATACTCAGGAATCTTCATATCAGTCTTCCGACATAAAAAGGGTTTTGGGACTTGAAATATTGAGGCAGGACATAGAAAATGCAAGACTTGGAGTGGGAAAAAACGAAACGGCTATACCTGTTGAATGGAATATGACTAAAAACGAGTTGGTTTTAAGGACTCTTTACGATATTCTGGACCAGAAAACGTCAGGATGGCAGATTGTAGATTGTTCTTCTGGCAGTGCAAAAGTTCTGGTAGATAGATTTTCTCCAGAACTGCATGTTGGGCAAGCAGTGTATTTATCTATTAATGGAACTATTGCAAGTGGTCTTTCAAGTTATTTAACCTGTCCAGGGAATGGGACTTATATTGTTTATCCTGCTTTTACCGTCTCTGCTCCTTCTGCTTGCAGCTCTCAGTACTGTAGGGGAATAATTTATCAGATTTTGAATGTTGACGTTCCAGATTATTGTGCCGCTGGAACTGGAGAGCTGATACGAGAAGTTAAGGGTACATCGCAACAGGATCCTATACTTGATTGTGTTGCAGATTTTGATGTGAGGTTTGATTGGGATTTAAATGGAGATGGAATCATTGAACAGAACGAAAGATATTTACCTGTTTCTGCAATAGGAAATTTTTCTGCTGCTGATGAAAGAAAAAGGTTGAAATTGGTTACCGTTTTCATTGTTGTTCAGCAAGGCAGGCGGGACGTAAAATATAAATTTACAAATCAGTTGAGAGATGCAGGAATAGATTTTACTGCCAGGATTAGGGCTCGCATAGGGAAAAACTGGCAGCAATATAGGTGGAAGCTGATTAAGTTTTCCGTTAAACCAATGAATTTATAATTTTTGGAGGAGCATTGAATAAAAGGAAAGGTATAGTTTTAATAGTAACTTTAATTGTAACCTTCATCGCTTCAGCTTTTATTGCTGCACTTTTATATATACTTTTTAACAATGTCATAATTGTTGGTAGTAAAAAACGGTATTCTGGTTCGCTTGAAGTTGCTAAAGGGGTTTCTTCATATTTAATGGAATTGATGGACGATGATAAGTTGTGTTCATATACTGATTGTTCTAAAACAAATCAGCCTATTCAATTAGGTTCGTATGCTTCTTTTGGAGATTACAGTACAACAGCTACACTTATAAGGCGGATAGACCTTACTAACAGAGGGAAAGGAGTTGTTTATTCGGTTGAAGTTGTGGTGAGAAATAAAAAAGTTCCTTCGGAACATTCTATAGTAGATTTTGTTTATAGAGTTTATTGAAGCAATAATCAATATTTTTTATGATTGTGTTAATAATTTTATAAAGGCTTGATGTGTCCTGTCTCTTAGTATGGTGCTATAGAGACTATAATAGATGTTTTAGAAGCAGCTTCTTTAGCATGGCAATTTTAGAGGGTGTAGTAGTAACTGATACAAGTAGCCATAGATAATGCACGTCATTATAACTGGGATTGGTAGATCTTTGTGGAGTAAATTTATGAAAAGATTATTAAGCATAATAGTTTCAATACCGATTGTTGGTGGGGCAAGTTTACTACTTAAACATAAATTTCCTGCTATAGAGAATCGCGAGATTATATATCTAACTATACAAAGTGGGTTATTCTTAATTACTTATTTTGTGTTCCGATTTTTTATTTTAGACAACTTATTTTAGACAGTAGAAAGGTAGTGTATGATAGTTAGATATTACAAATAACTTTAGAAGGAACAGGCAAGTAGAGGCAAAGAAAGCTCTAAAGGGTTTCGAAAGATTCAATAAGAAATGGGAGTCAAAGTATTCCAAGTACAACAGGCATAGGTGATCCAACACAATAGATTTCTTGAGGCTAAAGAAGAGGTTCATGATATGTCCCTCATGACTACATAAAATTATTAGCACGACCCTTCCAGCTTCTTGCATATAATACAACTTAATTTAATATATTATTAAATTGATTCCTCTTGAGATAAGATACGGAATCTCTTCCGGCTTTTCCACACCAGGTATGAGAAAGTACGTTCTGTTTGGTGTTTCTATAGAAAAACCTTTGATTTCAAATCTTGATCGCTTTCCCTCAGTTCCCGGCGGTTCCACTATTATGAGCTTTATTCTTTGTATTGCGAAAGGAATGGTGTTAACAGCTTCTCTTATGCTTTTTCCCATGTCTGGATAGACTTTTGCTATCGTGAAACCAGCCATCTTTTTTTCTGTTATCTCTTCTGGTGAGGTCATTTCTTTAACAACAAAAATTTTGTGCCTGTTGAAACTATAGCCGTTTCCATCTTTTATGGCTTTTTCTCCTGTTAGAAGGTGTATCAGCTCTGTGATTTTTTCTATATTTGTTCCTGTTAAAATTTTAAGCGTTCCAGGTTTTCCTTTTTCAAATTTTGCTTCTGGCTGTTCCACTGTGATTCCATAAGCTGATAAAAGGTTTTTAAGTTCTTTCGGCGTGTCGGGTGTAAGATTAAATATTTTTGTGCTTCCGGTTTCCATGTCATATATCAGGTAATCATAATGGTATGTTAACCTGTCAAATGTGCCGAGCTTTATCGTGCCGTTTGCTTCAAACGAACCGAATGTGTTCAGGAGATTTTCTTCAATGAGCTTTCTGAGCTGATTTTTATTTTTTATTACTTTGTATCCAATATTCTGCAGTTCTTTTATTTCCTGCTCCGTCAGGTTGTTGTTAAGGTCGATTATATAGCTGTTTCCGCCGGTTGTTACTACTGGATTTTGCTGAAGATTAACCATTCCTGAATTTAGCAAAATCATTCCTTTTTTGTAGGTTCTAGCACCTTTACCGTTTATTATAGGGGAAAAATCCGGAACTACATTGTTTGCTACTTTAAATTTTTCTTTTACTCCTTTCTTTTTTACGCCCGGTAGTGGAATTTTGAGAATGTGTCCCTTCAAAATAAGATTGGGGTTTTTAAGTTTATTTAGTTTGGCCACTTCACCTATCATTTTAAGGGGCAAATTATACTTTCTCAGAATTCCGTAAAGTGTGTCCCCCGGCTTTATTTTATAATAGATTATCTTTTTCCCGGTATTTTCTTGTGCCTTTCTAATTTTTATTATATTTATCTTATAGATATTCCTGCTACCGTAAGCCGGAGCAGGCAGAATGATTAGCAATGCTGCTATAAAACGTTTCCAGCCCATCTTTTCATATCCTTTAGAGCTTTTTCTGCCTGTATTTTTCGTCTAACCCTTTTACCTTTTGCTTTAACAGGTGGAAGAAGACCAAAATTTGCGTTCATAGGTTGAAATCTTTTAGAGTCAGCTTCAGTTATGTATTTTAACAAACCGCCTATCATTGTTGTAAGGGGTGGTGATACCGGTGCTTCACCTTTTAAAAGTTTTGCCACATTTATTCCTGCGATTATGCCACTTGCGGCAGATTCAGGATAGCCTTCTACGCCTGTTATCTGTCCAGCAAAGAGAATGTTTGGGTTTTTCTTCAGTTGAAGGGTTGGAAGCAATAGTTTAGGAGAGTTTATAAATGTATTTCTGTGAATGCTGCCATACCTTGCAAATTCAACGTTTTCAAGACCCGGAATGAGTCTAAACACCTTTTTCTGTGCAGGATAGGTAAGTTTTGTCTGAAATCCTACCATGTTAAGCAGTGTGCCTTCTCTGTTTTCTTTCCTTAGTTGAACTACGGCGAAAGGCCTTTTGCCCGTTTTAGGATCTATTAAACCCACAGGTTTGAGAGGTCCAAAAAGCAGTGTTTCTTTTCCCCTTTCTGCCATCTCCTCTATGGGCATGCATCCTTCAAAGTAGGCTTCCTTTTCAAACTCTTTTAGAGGGACTTTTTCCGCTTCCAATAAGGCGTTGTAGAACCGTTCGTACTCTTCCTTGGTCATTGGACAGTTCAGATAGTCGTTGCCTCCTTTACCGTACCGTGAATCCCAGAAACATTTTGAGTAGTCGATTGTATCAGCATAGACAATAGGTGCTATGGCGTCGTAGAAAGAAAGAGATTTTTCTCCAAGAAATTTAGTTAGGTATTGAGAAAGGGAATCTGAAGTTAAAGGGCCTGTTGCCACTATTGTAATTTCGTTTTCAGGAATTTTTGTAACTTCTTCTCTGGTAACTTCTATGAGAGGATGTTGCGATATTTTTTCTGTTATATAAGTCGCAAAGTCTTTTCTGTTTACCGCAAGTGCACCGCCTGCTGGAACGGCTGTTTTTTTAGCTGCTTCAACTATGAGTGAATTGAGGATTTCCATCTCTTTTTTCAGGAGACCTCTTGCGGTTGTTTCGTCAATTCCGCCAAGTGTGTTGCTACAGACGAGCTCTCCAAAAAGTTCTGTTTTGTGAGCAGGGGTCAGTTTTTTAGGTCTCATTTCGTAGAGAGTAACCGGAATACCTTTTTGCGCTAAATACCACGCCGCTTCGCTTCCTGCCAATCCTGCACCGATTACATTTACTTTTTTCATTGGTTGTCCTTTGTTACTAAATTCTCTATTTTTTTTGCCTGTTCAGCAGCAGCGAGGGCGTCTATCATTTCGTCCATTTCTCCGTCTAAGAATTGTTCGAGGTTGTAGAGGGTAAGTTTAATTCTATGGTCTGTTACTCTGTTTTCTGGAAAGTTGTACGTTCTGATTTTTTCGCTTCTATCCCCGCTTCCTATCTGGGAACGGCGGGTTGAATCAAGATGCTCTTTTTGTTGTCTTTCGTAGAGTTCTTTTAACCTTGCCCTTAAAATTTTCATTGCTTTTATTCTATTTTGAATCTGAGACCTTTCGTTTGAGCAGGTTACAACTATACCGGTTGGGATGTGTGTTATCCTGACGGCGGAATCTGTTGTGTTTACATGTTGACCACCTGCTCCTGAGGATCTGTAGGTGTCTATTTTAAGATCTTTTTCGTCAATTTTTATCTCGACGTCTTCTGCTTCTGGAAGAATTGCAACGGTGGCAGCTGACGTGTGAATTCTGCCGCCTGATTCTGTTACAGGGACTCTTTGAACTCTGTGAACGCCGCTTTCGTACTTTAACCTGCTATAGGCGCCTTTTCCGGATATCAGGGCAGATATTTCCTTGTAGCCGCCAAGTCCCGTTTCATTTGCAGACAGAATTTCTATTTTCCAGCCCTTTCTTTCAGCATATCTTGAATACATTCTAAATAGATCTGCTGCAAAGAGAGCAGCTTCTTCACCGCCTGTTCCGGCTCTTATTTCAAGGATTACACTTTTCTCATCGTTTGGATCTTTTGGAATTAAGAGCATTTTCAGTTGGCTTTCAAGTTCTTTTGCTTCCCTTTCAAGCTCTTTTTTTTCTTCTTTTGCAAGTTCTATGAACTCTTCGTCCTCACCGGAGTTCATCACCTCTATGGCTTCTTGAATGCCAGCAGCTACCTTTTTGTATTTTTGATATGTTTCATATATTGGTTGCAATTCTTTATGTTCGCGGGCAAGCTTCTTATACTTCCCGCTGTCTGATATTACATCTGGATTACTTAAAAGGCTTTCTATCTCTTTAAATCTTCTGCTTATCTCTTCAAGTCTTTCTATTATGACTTTTTCCATTAAACGCCCTCCGCCTATCTTTTCTTCATTTTTCTCTCATATTCTCTTTTAAGCTTTTTGTAGCGTTGAAGGGCGAGTCTTTTTTGTAGTGGTGAAAGTCTATCTATGAAGACTATACCGTTAAGGTGATCTATTTCGTGCTGAAGGGCTCTTGCTACAAGGTCTTCGCCTTCTATTTCGAAATCTTCTCCGTCAATATTCTGTGCTTTTACTTTTACGTAGGCAGCTCTTTTTACCTTCTTATAAAGACCTGGAAGTGACAGGCACCCTTCCTGATTTATCTGCTCACCTTCCATGGTGATAATTTCGGGATTGATTAGAACAATTTTGTTTTTCCCTTCTCTCTCTTTGCCAGCTTCAATGTCTATGACGACTATCCGTTTAAGAATGCCGACCTGATTGCCAGCAAGTCCAAGGCCACCTCTTTTGTACATTGTTTCAAACATTTCGTTGACAATGTTTCTTAATTTCTCATCAAATTCATTAACTTTTTCTGCCTTTTTTTTGAGTACTTCATCGGGATATATTCTTATTTCCATCTTCGTCTCCTGCTAAGTTGTTTATCAAAAATTGGAAAGATTCCATCTGATCTTTTTCAGTTTTGGCTTCTAGGGTAAGGATTAGTGGGTTTTCTCTGTTCTCTTTTAAAAAGTCGAATAAAGGTTGAAAGTTAAAAGTTCCGTTACCGGCAGCTATGTGGAGGTCGTTTATACCGTCGTTATCGTGAATATGAAATTCGAAAATTTTGTCTGCAAAGAGGTTAAGCCAATCTTCGAGTGGTAGTTTTGAAAAAATATTTAGATGTCCAACGTCAATACATATTCCCATGTTCTTTCTGTTCACCTTTTCTAAAAGTTCATTTAGGTAGTCTGGAACGTCGTCGAAAACATTTTCAACTGCTATTTTTGTTTCCGGGAATAGATCACACACTTCTTTAAATGTTTCTACACAATTTTTTATCCATCTGTCGTAAACAGGAAGAACTTTTCGGGGATAGAACCCGGAGTGAAAAACAATTACTTCAGGTTTTAATATCTCTGCTGCGGGTTTCAGCTCTTTAAACCGTTTTAGTGTTGCCTCCCGTACGTATTTGTCTATGGCGCCCGGGTTTAGATCCATAAACGGAGCGTGGAATGTTACCGGTTTATCGGCCAGTTTTTCGGCTAATTTTGAGAAAAACTTTAATGGTACTTTTTCAAGAACATCGGCCGTAAGTTGCAGTTCAATTCCGAGGTTTCTATTCAGGGTTCTCTCTATTCTCTCAGGGTTTTCTATGATGTCTCTTCCCGGTATATGACCTGTAATTTTCATTTATCACCCTCTCGGCACTAATGTAAAGAGAAATTTATGCAGTTATTGGGTTTAGAGCAAGAAAGGGTTGCTTTGACCGCGGAAATCTCTCTCTTACTTTCTTTTTCTATCTATTTGTATATGCTAAAATCTCTGTAATTATTATCTTTTTGAGGAGGAAGGGATGCGGAAACTGCTGCTGTTTTTATCCTGTTTTTTTGCCGTTTCTTCTGCTGCGTACGGCGGTAATGTTGATACCTTTGGTATAGGTTCTGCAGAAACGGCACTTGGCGGTGCTTACTCTGCTACGGCAGACGATCCTTATGCTGTTTACTACAATGCAATTCGACAGTTAGGTCGTTTTTACCGGTTTTTGATACTACAACTAGTAGTATGATAACGAATTTTTAAAAGAAGACAAACAAATAAAAATTTCTTTCAATTTATATAGGGGAGCTTAAAGCTCCCCTATATATTATTTCAAATTTCCTGAACTGCACCTTTTGAAGCCGAAGATACAAGTTTTGCATACTTCCTGAGAAGTTTTGATTTAACCTCTTTCTGGAGAGGTTTAAAGGTTTCAAGTCTTTTCTTGATTTCTTCTTCCGGGACTAAAAGTTCAAGTTTTCTCTCTGGAATATTAAGGTATATTTCGTCCCCGTCCTCAATGATTCCTATGATGCCACCTTCGGCAGCTTCAGGTGAAATGTGTCCAACGCAAGGACCGTGTGTTCCGCCGGAAAATCTTCCATCTGTTATGAGGGCTACGGATTCACCAAGTCCCATGCCCATGACGGCAGCAGTAACTGCTAACATTTCTCTCATGCCGGGACCGCCTTTTGGTCCTTCATATCTGATGACTATAACGTGGCCAGGCTTAATTTCGCCGTTCATCACGGCTTTCATAGCATCTTCTTCGCAGTTAAATACCTTTGCGGTACCTTTGAATACCTTCATCTTATCGCTAACGGCACCCTGTTTAATAACGGCGCCTTCCGGGGCAATATTCCCGTAGAGAATTGCAAGTCCTCCCTCTTTTTTATAAGGATTGTCCATTGGTCTTATGACGTCTTCGTCAAATATTCTTCCATTTGCTGCTACTTCCTTAATGGATTTTCCTGAGACGGTTGGGTTGTCTTCTATTAATGTTTGCAGTCTGTTCAGTACGCCAGGTATCCCACCGGCATAGTGGAGGTCTTCCATAAGGTATTTCCCGCCAGGTCTCATGCTGCATATTTTTGGAGTTTCTCGGCCTAAGTCGTCAAAGAGTTTAATGTCAAAAGGAACACTGGCTTCATAAGCTATTGCCGGAAGGTGCAGAACAGTATTTGTAGAACCGCCAAGGGCAAGGTCAACTCTTATCGCGTTTCTAAAGGCTTCTGGAGTCATGATATCTCTTGCTTTTATACCTTTCCTTACGAGCTCTACAATTCTTTCTCCAGATGCTTCAGCTATTCGTTTTTTCTCTGCTAATGGTGCCGGAGATGTTCCGCAGTAAGGGAGAGACATTCCTAAAGCTTCTGATAAGCATGCCATTGTATTTGCAGTGAACATTCCCTGACATGCACCGGAGGATGGGCATGCTGTTTGTTCGTATTCAAGGAGTTCTTCCAATGAGAGTTCACCAGCTTTGTACTTTCCGATGGCTTCAAATGTGTGGGTGACGAGATCAAGTCTCTCTTTCCCGCGCCTTCCTGCAAGCATTGGCCCTGCAGTTACGATTATTGCGGGAATGTTTACCCTTGCCGCTCCCATGAGCATTCCAGGGGTTATTTTGTCACATGCCGTTAGCAGAACGATACCGTCAAGTTGATGTGCGTTGACGACGTCTTCAACAGAATCAGCGATGATTTCTCTTAGAGGGAGAGAGAATTTCATTCCTTCATGTCCCATTGCTATACCGTCGCATATAGCAGGAACTCTAACAATAAATGGAGTGCCGCCGGCAGCAGCAACTCCTCTTTCTATAAACCTTTCAAGTGCGTACATATCTGCATGACCAGGAACAAGGTCTGTGTAGCTTGAAATTATTCCAATTAATGGTTTATCGATGTCTTCTCTTCTAATTCCTGTTGCCATCATGAGTGCACGGGCAGGTAGCTTTTCAAATTCTCTCAGAACGTCACTTCTCATTGTTTGCAGCCTCCTGAGCCTTTTTGATAAGCATAACCATTTCGTCTCTGAGTTTTAATCTTTCCTTTTTCATCCTGTCAAGTTCTGCTTCCTCTTTAGGTGTCAGGAAGGCTTTTTTTTCCATTTTATCTATAATGTCGTCAAGTTCCTGATGTTTTTTTTCAAGGGTTGCAAAGTGGTGGAACTTCTCCCTTGCCAGTTTCTTTAAGTTTTCGTCCCTGTACATCCTGTACCTCCGTTGGGTTTATTTTAAGCATGAGAACGAGGGCGTTATCCCCGTTCCTATAGTATTTTTTCCTTTCGGCGACCTTTTTAAATCCGAACTTTTTATAAAGGTTTATTGCAGGAAAATTTTTCTCCGATACTTCAAGAAAGATTGTAAAGGGTTTTCCGATTCTCTTTAGTTCTTCTATAACAGAGGTCATAAGTGCTGTTCCGATGCTCCTTCTCCTGTAATTTTCGCTGACAATAATAGCGTGAATTTCAACTTCATCTTCTACTATCCAGTATAAAACAAAACCGACGATTTTTCCATCTATCAGGGCGACTTTTCCCCTATATATGTTAGAAAAGAACTCTTTTGGGGATACGGGAAGGATAAGGTTAAGTCCTTTTTTAAGGTTCTCTATTTTCTTGAGGTCACTTATTTTCCAGTCTCTTATTTGAAGGTTTCGCATCTGGCTGCCTTATGTAGATAGGTTCAAGGGATTCTCTGTATCCGATTTTTAAAGCAAAAAGGGCTGCATTTAGAGCAAGGGATGTGTTTGCCCTTCTTTCTAATAGCCTGCTTGAAGATTGTATAAAGTTTCCTATTTCTGAATGGTCATTATAATTTCCGGTTATTATCATATTTCCCGGAATCCTTGAAATTTCGTTTATGACCTCTTTTGCAGAAAGATCTTTAGGAGGAATGATTACTTCATCTCTCTTTCGACAGTAAATGTAGTATTTGTTTTTTCGTCCCTCTACTATAACGAAAACTGGTAGATTCTCGCTCAAAAAGCTGAAGGAAAGGGCTTCCAATGTAGAAACGGTGCCTATTTTCTCTTTACCCACTACAGCTTTAAAAGCTTTTGCAAGGGATAGGCATATCCTGATTCCCGTAAATGATCCTGGACCAGATGTAAATATTATAAGATCAATAGGGTTAAATTTTCCTTTTCCAGTGCCCAGTATGGAGCTGAGTGCTTCAAATACTTTTGAGGAGTGCTCTCTGGGATAATTCCAGCTTTTGAAAAATAAGACTTTTTCATTATTGGTAAGTGCAACGCTTCCAAGAGGAAGACATGTATCAATACCAAGGATTGTCATTTAATTTACCACCCTGCAGTTAATATTAGCTACCTACATTATAGCAACTTTTGTAGAGATTTCGTTATACAGGAAAAATAATTTCTTCTCCTATTCTACTTATCAAGTAACTTGATACGAACAAGAATTCGGGATTTAATTTAAGTTTTCTTTTTTCAAGTATAAGTATTCTACTGTTTAACAGATTTTGCAAGAAAGGGCTTTTTTCTATTGAGTTTCTGACTACCTTTTCTTCTTCAACTTTAAGATTGACTCCGTTTGTTTTCCTTAATCCCATAGCAAGTTTTATTTTAAAGACTTCTTCTCTGCTCAAATTAACCTCTTCTTTATAGATAACTTTTCCAGACGAGATGGCGTTTTTATAGGCAAAGTAGTTATCTACGTTTTTTTGGTATTTATTACCAAGTAAAGAGGCCGCAGAGGGGCCTATACCGAGATAGTTTTTCATATCCCAGTAAGCAAGGTTGTGTTTACACTTAAATTGGAGTTTTGAGAAATTCGATATTTCGTATTGGTAAAAGCCGCCAGTTGATAGTTTCTCCACTATCAGTGAGTAGTATTTGCTGAAGGTTTCTTCTGAAGGAAGAGCGTATTTCTTTTCTTTAAACAGTCTATGGAACGGAGTTTTCTCGTAAATGGTTAAAGCGTAAGTTGACACGTGTTTTAATGGAAATTTCATGAGGGTTTTAAGGTCTTTCTCTATACTTTTTTCGTCCTGTCCCGGAATCCCGAAAATCAGGTCTATGGAAACATTATCAAAGATAGATAGTGCTGTTTCTATACTTTTAATTCCTTTTGTTCCCGTGTGTCTTCTTTTTAGGATTTTTAAAAGTGAGTCGTCAAAAGTTTGTATTCCAAGACTTATTCTGTTTACACCAGCAGATTTTAAACCTCTAAGGTATTCATGGTTTACATCGTCAGGATTGACTTCTACAGTTATCTCTTCTGCTTCCGGGAATAAGGAGATTATATGCTCAAAAAATGAAGGTGGCATGAGGGAGGGAGTACCTCCCCCAAAATATATGGTTTTAGGCTTTACCCTTAGTTTTTTCAATTTAAGTTCTTCTTTTAGTAGATTTAGATAACATTCAGGTTCTACTTTACCTGTTGTAGAGTAGAAATCACAGTAGGGACATTTTGTCCGGCAAAATGGTACATGTACGTAGAGGTGGCCCACTTCCATCTTATTTGAAACTGTAAGAAATGGTTATTACTGGTAGTGGGACAAAGTTGGCACCAAAGA
>NZ_JALVIW010000050.1:0-4320 GCF_027028515.1 Desulfurobacterium sp.
TGTTTACAACATATTTTTAAAACACCTGCTTGTTAGCTATGCTAATCTTAGAAGGTTTGACAGCCAGTTAACCGTTAGCGAATTAAAAGAGGTCGGCGTTCGGGAAAAAGAGCTTTTACCTCTATTTAACAATAGTTTTACTATTTATAGTAGAACCAATAACATTTCTATTAAAATTCAGAAAGAACTTAAAAATGCAGTAAAGATAAATGTCAGCAAAAATAACATAAAGATGGTTATTGAAAACTTTGATGCCATTTACGAAAATGTTGATTCTCTACAGGTTAAGACAAGCAGTTTAGCCTATAACGACTTCTTCTCCTATTTAAACGATCCTGAAAAATTGTTAAGAAGTTATGTAATTATGTCAAAAGACAGCCCCACAAACAAAAAAGTTTTATCAAAGATTACAAACAAAATCTTGGATTACTTCAGCACGAAAAAGAAATTAGAAGAAATAACTTCCGACAGGCTGTTTGATTACTATCTCAGAACAATGGGTAAACTTATCCTTGAAAGGAAGATAGATACCGAAATTATTTCTAAAAAACTCCAAAACTCCAGGATAAGGCAGAGGCTTATTGACATAATTGTTGAAAGAAACAGAAGTGTTCTGCCTATATACATCGTTGCATTAGAAAAGTATCTTACTGTTAGTGAGCTTAACGGAATACTTTCCTATATTTCTAAAGAGGACATTTCGAATATTCTTACCTATCTAAATGAAACAGGCAATACCGAACTTGTTAAGGTCGTTACCAAATTTTTAAATACTCAGGAACCGGGCAAGAAAAACAGGCTTGTATTGTAGAAAAAACAGTAGTATAATTTTCGTAAATGATAAGGAGGGAAAATGAAAGACTTTGTAGTCTTTATTAATACCTACAAGGGGACCGATTACGTATTAAAGATAATTGAAAGAGTAGCAAAGGCAAAAGGTATGCTTGACATCTACCGTGAAATGATGGAGCACATAACAAAGATTCACAACATGCGTCCGTGGGGAGAAATACAAAAGTTTGCACAGAAGATAGGCTGTTATTTATATGATGGGGATAAGCCCTCTAACGATTCCAGGATAAAGATACAGGGAATTTTTGCTAAAGGAAAGGTAATGATGAACATTTTAAAAAACAGGTACGATGTAAAACTTGAGCTTGACGAAAATTCCCTTTACCACCTTGATGAGGAAAGTGGAGCACTTTTTGAGGTGAACTGATGGGAAAAATCAGGTTTTTTGACCTGTTTGCCGGAATGGGTGGATTCAGGGTAGGATTAGAGGCAGAAGGATACAGGTGTATAGGTTTCTGTGAAATAGATCCGAAAGTAAGGAGTTTTTACAAGGCCGTTTATGGCACAGAGGGAGAGTTTGAATGGGATGACGTAAGAACCATTCCGATTGAAGAGATGCCTGACTTTGAAGTACTGACGGCAGGAATACCCTGTCAGCCGTTTTCGACTGCCGGTAAAAGGAGGGGATTAAAAGATGAAAGAGCTTATCCTCTTTGGAATTCAATGTTCAGGATTATTGAAAGAAAAAGACCTACAGTATGTATCTTTGAAAACGTTAAGGGACTATTTTCGGCAGATAGAGGATGGGCATTTGCCTACCTTCTCTATAAAATGGCCGAGCTCGGGTATGATGGTGAATGGACGGTTTTCAACAGTAAAGCCTTCGGCGTGCCACAAAACCGGGAACGTGTGTACCTTGTCTTCTATATTAGAGGAAAAAGTAGAGGAAAAGTATTTCCTTTCTCCGAAGAAGATAAAGTTTATTACATCCCCCCAGCAAAGAAGTCAAAAGGAACAGGAGAATCTCCCATTGTTTACGATCCGTTCAACCAAAATTTCAAAAAAGAACAGATAGTAAACACATTAAGAACCAACTTTACAAACGGAAACAGCTGGATAGTTAAGCCCAAAAAAGTGGGAAACATCTATCCCTCTAACGGACAGGCAGGGGATATCTATGATGGAACAGGAATTTCTCCCTGTCTGGTAGGTGGATGTGGAACAGACGGCCACTGGGGAGGAAATGTTCCTAAAGTAGTTGCCAATACTGTCCCTTCAGGGCATAGAGCTGGAAATGTTTATTCAATTTACGGTATCGCTCCTACTGTAATGGAAAACCACGGGAAAATCATAAGCGTGGCACTTGTTAACGGCTCAAGAAGTCAGGGATATAGAGTATTTTCACCTGAGGGTATTGGTATAACTCTTGTAGCCAGCAGTAGTGGAGAAAAGGCTGGTTTATACGCTTTTGGAAATAAAGACAATATTAAGATACGAAAACTTACGCCTTTGGAATGCTTTCGCCTCCAGGGATTTCCAGACTGGGTTTACTACAAAGGTAAAGAAGCAGGTTTTTCAAATTCACTAATGTACAAGATGGCCGGAAACGCAGTAACAGTTCAA
Source organism: Desulfurobacterium sp. (assembly GCF_027028515.1). Lineage (NCBI taxonomy): Bacteria > Pseudomonadati > Aquificota > Aquificia > Desulfurobacteriales > Desulfurobacteriaceae > Desulfurobacterium > Desulfurobacterium sp. The sequence continues at coordinate 2,416 of NZ_JALVIW010000050.1, forward strand.
ATCCCACAGAGCATAGCGAGAAAACTAAAGAACCTTATTAGGTGGTAGGGATAATGGAAGTTAAAAAAGCAGGAAACTTTACAGTAATCAAAACCGAAAACAGAAAAGAAACCTTAGAATTCATTGAGGTTGTAAGAGAAGCCCACAAATACGGATGGGAGCTAATTGACAGTATTTTAATAACCTCTTTAGAAATACCCGAAAATTTCGATATAGATAAGTGGATAAAAAAGCTTAAAGAAATTAAAAAACTTGAAAAATACATATGGCAGAAATACTACGAATGCCAGAATAGAGGTGGTGGTATAGAATGCTATTCTCTCTTTATCGATTTTCTGAACCGTGCTAAAAACCTTGCCTGTAAAAAAGAAAAAGCAAGAATTCCAAAGGAAGAAGAAATCAAACAGTTATACAGACAAGTAGATTCTTATGTTGAAAAAGTTGTAAAAAGGTAAAACTTTATTACCCTCTCCGTAAGGAGAGGGCTTAAGACATATAATCAGTTGAGGTATTTTTTTGGAATATGCTTTCCGTTAAAGAAAGAAGAGTTCTTTTTCTTTCTATACTGCTGTGCTAAAAGTCTCATAGCCGTGTAAAAGAGCTCTACAAGGGTAACAATTTTATCCAAGACCTCTTTGTTTTTAAAGTTTGGTTCGGCCGCTTTTCTAACATTTTCAAGATCGATTATTGGGAATAGAGAGGTATATACCGGAATAATTATTCCGTTGCTGGTTATTTCGGGAGTGCTTCCTATATAAATCATTACACCAAACTCTTTCTCCTTATCCGGTTTGTTTGCAAGGTATTCTTCTATGTCTTTGTAAAATTTGTTTTTAAAGTCCATATACAGCATTTCTGGTACGACACTTCTGGCCTCTTCTATCACTTCATCTGCCGTTACGTTAGGGGAAAACCGGAACAGATTTATTGTCCCTATTGGACTGCCTACTACAAATATGTCTTTGCTTGCCTTTGTATCTGCATCACCGACTCCGAATGCCTGGAGTTCTATGCCTATATCCTCAAGTTTTATAAGCTGATCTAAAGCCGAAAGTATAAGCAGAATACTCATTAACTCCTTTTCAAACTTGCTTGATTCATCTTCGGAATCTAATCCGTTCTCAATGTAGTCGTAGAGGAACGATAAAGAGGCCAGCGTTATTGCACCTTTCGGAGTAATCATAGTATCTTTTGGAATAGGCAGGGTCTTACCGTTAAAAATGACGGTACCATCTTCGTTGATTCTGTAGAGAAAAACAGAAACCACACCTCTGTATGGCTTTCTATCCTTAATAGATTCAAACCAATTCCAGGCCGTTTTTAGTTCCTCAATGGTTTTATTTTCTATTTCTTCTACATTGGCTATGGGAACAACATTAGGGAAAAATTTTATCGCTTTTCTTACTTTTAATTCATCTTCGGCCGTAATTGGTGAATCAAGATAGGTTACCTGAAGTATCCTTTTACCGTCAGAGCTGAATCTCGTTTCCATCTTGCCTCCATACGCTGGTTTAAACTAATTATACCCCATAAAAAGAGGAAAAACAACTATTCTCTTTCGGTTTCTACCAGGTCAAACAACCTGTAGAGCTCATAACAGGTCTGATCCTCAATCGGCCTGACCACCATAACTATTTCTTTTGTCCCTCTTACGAAGTATATGTTGTAGTTATACTTTCCAAGCGTAACCTGCTTTATGCTTAACAAAACATACCAGGTAATATACTTGGAGTAGTATTCAGTTGCTTCTATTTTCGGCATTCTTTTCCATATAGTATAAATAGGTTTACCAAATTCATCAGCAGATTCGGCGATAATAACTTTTTGCCCATCAAGATGGATAGCTTTAACAAAGAATTCTTCCTCTTTAGGCTCTAAGAAAATGTGCTGACCCACTCTTACAAT
>NZ_JALVIW010000051.1:0-33892 GCF_027028515.1 Desulfurobacterium sp.
AATGGAACATAATCAAATTGCCCGGAGATGACCTGAGACGGATACTTGTAGTTAGCGGTAGAGTTGAGTTCGTTCTTGTACCACTTAACCAGAGACTCTCCATTTCCTATGTCTGTAAAGCAGTTGTAAAACTCTATATTTGTGTTCTCAAGGATTTTGGAGAAAATGGTGTTGATTTTTCAGGAATCTTTTGAATAATTATAAAGAGGCGCCGTTCGGCGCCTCTTTCAGTTTTCACAGGGCAGAAACGAGAGCTTTTGCCTCTTTTTCGGCTTTTTTGCATATCTCGTCAATTTCGCTGAAAGAGAGTCCTTCTGTATCTTTTAGGTCAGCCTGCTCATTTCTTGATACTTTTTCGCAGAAAGAGAGAATTTTCTTTGTGAATTCTTTTATTCTGTAAAGAGAGCTGTCCTTGTCGAGGAGTCCCATTACGATGTTGTCTGATACGCCGGCTTTCTGGAGAATTTTTTTGATTTCTGCTTCGTCAACCTCTTTGAGAACGGGGTCAAGGAGTCCCACCATGAAGGCTTCATCTGTGTGGGCCGGAAGGAGCTTTTCAGAAACGTATCTCATTGCGAATGCCTGCTTGAGTATTTTTGTAATCTCGTCTCTATCAGCTGACTTTAACAGTGAAGAAGTTAGTAAAACGAAAATGTAATCTTTCAGATTTTGGTATCCAAGGTATGCTACTGCCTGGACGATAGAGGTAATCTCTTTTCTCAATCCAAAGTACGGTGAGTTTATGAACTTAAGGAGTCTCAAGGATAGGTTTGGATCCATGCTGACTATTTCGGAAACCTTTTCAAGCTCTTCACCGTCTATCAGAGCTTTGATAAGTTTAAGCATAACTTCTCTTTTTAGCTTCAGCCTTTCAACTTCTGCCATGTCCCCTCCTTATTTTCTAAATATGGCGTAGAAGAAGCCGTCCATGTTGTCTCTGTGGGGAAAAACTCTCATAGTGTTTTTCCGGTTTTTTCCCACATCTCCAAATTTTATATCAAATTGGACAGGTTTAAAACCTATACTAACTGCGTATTCTACGTTTTCTTCTCCTTCCTCCCTTTCGAGACTGCAGACGCTGTAAAGCAGATATCCCCCCGGCTTTAGTAGCTTATAGGCACTTTTTAAGAGAGCTCTCTGTATCTTTTGATTGTGTTTTATCAGCTTAAGGCTTTTGTTCCATTTTCCTTCGGGATGCCTCCTTATTACGCCGGTTGCACTGCACGGAGCGTCAAGAAGTATCCTGTCAAAATAGTTTTCGGGAAGGGAAGTCCTTTTTGTTATATCTTCGAGAAGGATTTTACATTTTAGTCCTGCCTTTTGAACGTTTTCTTTTAGAAGCTTTAATCTCTCTTCGTCTATGTCAACAGCAGTGATTTCGGCTTTTCCTTTTGTTAAAGAGCCTATTGCTGTCGTTTTTCCGCCGGGCGCGGCAGCTATGTCAAGTATCTTTTCGTTTTGTTGTGGATTTAGCAGAACTGCCGACAGAAAAGAAGCAGGATCCTGAATGTAGAAAAATCCCTCTCTGTAGCCCGGAATAGAGGTTATTTCCACTCTTCCCTTTATTCTGAACATGTCGGGCAGGAAGGGATGCGGTTTAAATTCTATGTTTGCCTTTTCAAGGAGTTTTGCAAAGTTTTCCGGAGAGGTTTTTGTCCTGTTTATCCTTAAAAACAGGGGAGGTGTTCTGTTTAATCCTTCAAGGAGGTTTATATAGTCAGGATAAAATCTTTTCCACCTTTCAACCATCCAGGTTTCAAAAGAGAAAAGTGTTGCTGTTCTTTCAATTTCATCTGGAATCTTTTCTATTTCTCTTCTGTAGTTGAAGCTAATCAGCTTTTTACCGACTGCGTTTACAAAACCGGCACTTTTTCTGCTTACCTTTTTAACCGCTTCAACCGTTTCGTACAGCGTTGCGTAGGCGGGCACAGACATGAAAAATAGCTGGTAGGCTAATATGCGGAGAGCGTTTCGGATGAAAGGTTTCTGTTTTTTCTGCTTTTTCCCGGATGCTTTTTCTATGGAAAAGTCTAAGAGCTTTAGAAATCTCACGCTTCCAGAAGTCAGCTCCCTTACAAAGCTTCTATCTCTAAAGTTTAGATGATTTGTTAGCGATTCAAAGTGGGGTTTAAGTTTCAGGTCTTTCTCAAAGTTGCAGAGGATTCTTACGGCAGTTTCTCGGGTGCTCATTGGCTACCGCCTAACTTTTCTTTTGCTATTTTCTTTCCTATTTCAACGCCCGGCTGTCCATAGGGGTTTACACCTATAAGATGTGCCATTATTGTCGTTTTTATCATGAAAACTATGAAAAGAGCACCGATGGCTTCAGGTGTGATTCTGTCTATCTCTATCGTGCACACAGGCCGTTTCTTCATTTTAAGGGATTCCACCGTTCCTTCAAACTCTGCGTGGACAATTTCAGAGATGGTTTTTCCACCTATAAAGTCAAGGATCTCTGTTTTTTCCGGAAGGACGAAGTTACTCCCGTAACTTCTAAGTTTTATGAACTGGTAAAACTTGTCGTCCGGGCCGTCTATGAACAGCTGGAGGAGAGAATGCTGGTCAACGGTTCCGACGGCTGGAAGAGGTGTTTGCCCTTTTCCCTCTTTGCCAAGACTTTCAGCCCAGAGCTGCACCCACCAATCAGAAAACTTTCTAAGAGAATCTGAGTAGGGCATTAAAACGGCTACATCTCTACCTTCTTTGTAGTTTAAATACTGTGCAAGTACGGATACGATGGAAGGGTGTAGCGGTTCTCTTATAATCTCTTCTACTGTTTCCATGGCTCCGCCAAGAAGAGCGTAGGGGTCTATATCAACAAATTCTGAAGGGACAAGTCCCACCGGTGTCAGGACGGAAAACCTGCCACCTATGTTTTCCGGTATGTGAAAGAAGGGAGCTTCTAATTCTTTAGACAGCCTGTGGAGAGGCGTGTTTTCGCCGGATATAAAAATGAAGCGCCTGTGAAGGTCTCTGAATCCTCTCCTCTTCATTTCGTGGAGGACGAGGTTCATTATTGATACTGTTTCGAGGGTTTTCCCGGATTTACTGATAACGCAGTAAACCGTTCTATCCCAGGGAGCGTTTTGAAATATCTGGTGGATATTGAAGGGGTCTATGTTTTCAAGAAAGTAGAGCTTTCTTCCCCCAATTTTGTATTTTCCGTGTATGGCTTCGTATATTGCCTGTATGCCGAGGGATGATCCGCCTATACCTATAACGAACATGTTATCAAAATCGATTTTAAATCGTCTTAAAATTTCTTTTATGTTTTTTATTCTCGTTGAAAACGAGTATAGAAAAGGCATATTTTTTGTGTTAATTTCTAAATTTTCTCGAAGTTTCACTGTTTTTTCTTCTAAATTTTTCACATTTATATTAAGCCCGCTGATGTCGTATTTTAAATATCCCATTGATCCTCCAGCCAGTCTATCTCTTCCACCAACCCACCATTTTTAATTCCTTTCATTATAACATTTGCAACTTCTTCAGGCTTTCTCTCCGTAGTGTCTACGTGGATTATTACAGGTGATAGTGGATTTTGAAAAACCTCCGTTGCACAGAATGCAATTCTTTCGGATTCGGCATTCTCATTAAGCTTTTCCTGAGGATAGTTTCTCTCTTTGAGTCTTGAGATGATAACTTCCGGTTTTGCCCGTAAAATCACGATAACGTCTGAAGGTATGTAGTGGGCGATAAGTCCTTCTGCTATAAAATCTTTTTTTTCTTTAAAAAAATCTTTTAATTTTTCAGTATCCACTATAAATGCATCTCTTTTTTCGTCGTAACTGGTGTAAAGTTTTTCCTTTTTTATAAGATCGCTTAAGTTGTACAGCGGAAGAGATAGTTTTCTGGAGAGTATTTGAGCGACTGTACTTTTCCCCGTACCCGGCGTTCCTGTGATCGTTATTCTCAATGCCCCCTCCAGGAAAAGAAAAGATAAGCCGGGAAGGTCCCGGCGATTGATCTTTAGAGTACTTCGTCAGGGTGAGCGATTCTTCCAAGGATGGCGGATGCTGCTGCGACAGCAGGGGAAGCAAGGTAAACTTCACTTTCAGGATGTCCCATTCTTCCAACAAAGTTTCTGTTTGTTGTGGCGACCGCTCTTTCACCCTTTGCGAGAATGCCCATGTGTCCGCCAAGACATGGTCCACACGTAGGTGTTGAAACCACGCATTCGGCGTCTATAAATATATCAATAAGGCCTTCATCCATTGCCTGCTTGTAGATTTCCTGAGTTGCAGGAATTACGATACACCTTACGTTTGGATTAACCTTTTTACCTTTGAGAATTTCAGCGGCTATTCTAAGGTCTGTTATCCTTCCGTTTGTACATGAACCGATAACGACCTGGTCAATGGTAACGTGTGTAGATTCCGTTACCGGACGGGTGTTTGACGGAAGGTGAGGAAACGCAACTTGAGGTTCTATTTTTGAAACGTCTATTTCATAAACTTCTGAATATTCTGCATCCGGATCGCTTTTGTAGAGTTTGAAGGGCCTTTTAGCTCTATTTTTAACATACTCAAGCGTAATTTCGTCAGGTTCTATTATGCCGTTTTTAGCACCGGCTTCTATTGCCATGTTGCAGATTGTGAATCTGTCATCTATGGGAAGCTCTCTTATCGCTTCGCCTGTGTGCTCCATGGTTTTGTAAAGGGCGCCGTCAACACCTATCATACCTATTACATAAAGGATAAGGTCTTTCCCGGAAACCCACTTCTGTCTCTTTCCGTAGTAGATGAACTTTATCTGTTCCGGAACCTTGAACCAGACTTCTCCTGTAAGCCATGCGTAAGCCATATCTGTTGAACCGACACCTGTTGAAAATGCACCGATGGCACCGTATGTACAGGTGTGTGAATCGGCACCTATAACTACGTCACCAGGAACAACAACTCCCTGCTCCGGGAGGAGGGCGTGTTCAATACCAACTCTTCCCTCGTTCCAGAAGTGGATAATGTTGAACTCTTTTGCAAAATCTCTCATCATCTTTACCTGTTCGGCAGACTTTATGTCTTTTGCCGGGGTAAAGTGGTCAGGCACGAGGGCTATCTTGTCTTTGTCAAATACCTTTTCAGCACCGAGTTCTTTTATTCTTTTGATGGCAATTGGTGCTGTAACATCGTTAGCAAGGGCAATATCTACCTTACACATTATCAATTCGCCGGGATGGACCTCTTCTTTGCCGGCATGTTCGGCCAAGATTTTCTGAGTTATCGTCATTCCCATCTTCTCACTCCTTCGGATTTTATGATTTTGACATTTAGAATTTATGCTTTCTGCGGGGGATTTCTATTCCAAGTTCCTTGATTTTTGCCCTGAGGGTGTTTCTATGAATGCCAAGTGTTCGAGCTGCTTTCACCTGATTCCAGTCTGAGTGCTTTAAAACTTCCGTTATAAGTATCTTTTCGGCACTTTTCATTACGATGTTGTACAGGTTGTTCTTGTCCTTCTGTTCTACCATGAAGATGTAGGTTACAAATTCTCTGATGGCTTCTTCAAGGTTCGGTGTTTTCTCTTCCTGTTTTTCCGTTTGAAGGTCGTTGACATCTATGATATCGATAGGTGACAGCAACATTGCCTTCAGTATCATATTTTCAAGCTCTCTCACGTTTCCCGGGAAATCGTAAGAGCAGAGCCACTCTTTTGCCCTTTCTGTTAACTGTTTTACGGGGAGTTTAAACTCTTTTGAGAATTTTTTGATGAAGAAGCAGGCTAAGGGAATGATGTCTTCCCGTCGTTCTCTAAGTGGCGGCAATTCTATTCTTAAAACATTTAATCTGTAAAAGAGGTCTTCTCTGAACCTTCCTTCTCTCACCTCTTTTTCTAAGTCTCTGTTTGTGGCTGCAACTATTCTCACGTCAACCTTTATCGGTGCATCACCCCCGAGGCGCCTTATCTCTTTTTCCTGTATGGCTCTTAGAAGTTTTGACTGTAATGAAAGTTCGATCTCGCCTATTTCATCTAAGAAGAGCGTTCCTCCATGTGCCTGTTCAAAAAATCCCTTTTTCCTTGAAGTTGCTCCTGTAAAAGCTCCCTTTTCGTATCCAAAAAGTTCTGCTTCTAACAGGTTTGTCGGGAGGGCGGCGCAGTTTATGGCAACGAATGGTCCGTCTGCCCTTTTGGAATACTTGTGAATGGCCCTGGCTACAAGCTCTTTTCCTGTTCCGCTTTCACCAACTATCAGAACGGTTGCATCTGTCCTGGCCACTCTTCCTATTAGCTTAAAAACTTCCTGCATCTTTTTGCTTGAGCCTATGATGGCGTCTTCATCTATTACGTCAAGTTCTTCCTTTTCTGTTGAAAAGGTAATTCGGTCAACGATCGTTTTTATGTCTTCAAGTTCAAAAGGTTTGGTAATGTACTCAACGGCACCTCTGTCAATTGCTTTAATCGTGTAGTCCATCGTGCCGTAAGCTGTAAGTATTACTTTAGGGATATCTTTTTCATAAGAGAGGAGGTCTATGCCGCTAATACCGGGCATTTTTATATCTAAAAAGGCCAAATCCGGCTTTTTGGTCTTTAGTATCTCAAGGGCTCTGTTTCCGTCTTCCGCTTCGTAAACTGTGTGCCCCAGGGTTTCAAGATACTTTTTCAGTACTAACCTTATGTTTCTTTCATCGTCAGCTATGAGAATCCTTGCCATTGCCTTTCAGGTCTCCGATAGGTAGATAGATGGATACAGTTGTGCCTTTTCCTTTCTCGCTTTGAACTTCTATTTTACCACCGTGGTTGGTTACAATCTCTTTTGATATGTACATTCCGAGGCCTGTTCCCTTTTCTTTGCCTTTTGTAAAAAACGGTGTGAAGAGGTTTTCCAGGTCTTCTTTTTCCATGCCACTGCCGGTATCTTTTATTTTTATGAAGTAAAAGCCCTTTGGTTGAATTGCGTATCCTGTTTCAATCGTTATGACTTTGTTTTTTGCGTTTTCAAGTGCTTCAATGCTGTTCTTTATAAGGTTAGAGATGACCTGAAACATTCGGTCTTTGTCCATGTAAACTTCAGGCAGGGAAGGGTCAAACCGTCTATCTATCTCTATTCCTTTTTCTTCGAATACCGTTTTAAACGTTTTTAGAACATCGTTTAAAAGTCTGTGTATGTTGTATCTACACCATTTAAGATTTGTGAAGTCAAAGCTTTCAGATATTCTGTCTAAGAACCTCTCTATTCGCTCTATTTCTGAAAGGATGACTTCTAACAGTTCTTCATCAAAGTTTTTTAATGTAAGCATCAGTTTTGCAGAGGCTTTCATTCCACTTAACGGATTGCGGAGTTCGTGAGATATGCCTTTTAAAAAGACATCAAAGTGTTCTGCCGGGTTGTCCTTCTTTTTTATGTTTACGGCGACGACAGCACCTTTTATCTCTTCACCTGAGAAAAACGGAGATATGGACAGTATAAAGCCGTTGACTTCCACGTTGTGAATCTCTATTCCGTCAGTCACGCATTTTTCTATCCATTTTTTGATGTCTGCTGCGAGGATTTCAGAAATGTTTTTACCTTCAAGATATTTCCTTGAGCGGTTCAGTAGCATTTCCAGCTTTTGATTGAAAAAGAAAACCCTTCCCGACCTATCACATACGGCAATCGGGAAGGGAAGAGAGAATATTAGGTCTGAAAATTCCGGGTTTTTCAAGTGAGTGATATACCTCCCTGTCCGCCTTTTGGAAATTCTTTAATCTTAGAGATGTCAAGGCCGGTTGATGGCAATTCTATTCCTGCTGCTGCCGCTTTAAACTGTTGATGAAACTCTTTCAGTCTTGATCTTTCTCCGACAGGAACGATTGTTACGATCTGGGATTTCATTACGATTGCATCAACGGGTTCGTTTGCAGTTGGATCGACAGGCATTATCGTGGCTTGTGCACCCTGGGATGTTGGTATAAGTGCGAACATACCTGCATCTTTGATTTTCAGGTAGTCATTGCCTATTTCATCTAACATACCTATGATACCTGAAGAAGGTATTACACCTTCACCTGAAGTTGTTTGAATAAATACAAGTTTTCCCTTGAGATTTTCCATAATTTCCTCCGTTATTTTTGGACTGATAATAAATATAATCCTATGGCTACAGCATTGGAAACGTTTAAAGAATTAACATGTCCCTTCATGGGAATCGTTACGATGTCATCCAACAGTTTTTTTACGGGTTTTGAGATACCTTTCCCTTCAGAGCCGGCAATAAGTCCTACAGGATAGGGAAAAGAATATCTGCTTATGTCTTTTCCGCCTGCCTCAAGTCCTATTAGCCAACCGCCTTTCTCTTTGAATTCAAACAGACTCTGGCGGAAACTGTTTACTATGGCAAATGGAACGTAGAATACTGCACCGGTTGATGCTTTTACCACGGTGTCCGTTATGGTAACACTTCTGTCTTTAGGAATAACTATCCCTGCGGCACCAAAGGCGTCGGCACTTCTAAAGATGGCACCCAAGTTGTGGGGGTCTTCCACTCTATCTAAAAATAAAAGGTAGCCGCCTGTTGCGATAGTCCTTTCCACAAGGTCATCAAAGGATTTTGGTTCGACAGGGGAGACGAGGGCTACAATGCCCTGATGTTTATCCGTTCTGGAAACTTCGGATAGTTTTTTTCTTCCGGTTTTTACCGTTTTAATTCTCTTTTTCTTTAAAAGGGATAGAATTTCCCGATGTTTAAACCTTTCATCAACATAGACTTTCAGTATAGGGTAGTCTGCCCTTAAGGCTTCCATTATAGGGTTAACGCCGTAGATAACCATCAGTTTGTCCTTACCATTTCAAGGAAATTTGAAAGGAGTTTGAGTCCGGCTTTCTGACTCTTTTCGGGGTGGAATTGAGTGGCTATTATGTTTTCTTTTTCTATAGAAGAGACAAAGTCGATACCGTAGTCTGTTGTTGTAAGGATAACAGACACATCCTCTGGTTTAACGTAGTAAGAATGGACAAAGTAGAAAAATTCGCCGTTTTTTATACCGTTTAGGAATCTTGATTCTTTTTTGATAGAAACCTGATTCCAGCCCATGTGTGGGATTTTGTACTCATGGGGGAGTTCAAATCTTACAACTTTTCCCTTTATGATGCCAAGTCCCTCTTCTTCGCCGAATTCGTAACCTTTCTTAAAAAGCAGATGGAGTCCGAGGCATATCCCTAAAAAAGGTTTACCCTTTTCAACCTCTCTTATTATGACTTCCCATAGGTTTCTTTCTTTTAAATTTTTAACGGCATCTTTAAAAGCTCCGACACCTGGCAGAATTATAGCTTCTGCGTCTTTTATCTTATGCGTTTTATCTGTAACAACAACGTTGCCGCCTACGTACTCGACAGCCTTGCTAACACTTCTTAAATTTCCCATGCCGTAGTCTATAACCGCTATCATCCTTATAACTCCCGATTAAAAAGATGGCATTAAACCTATAAGATACTTAACATCCTCATCACCAAAAGATAAGCCACTTCCAATAAAGAATCCCCGCCATTTATTGTAGAGAAGTTCATCTCCGCCGAAGTAAAGATACCAGTTTTTGTTTATATTGTAGGATAAGCCTATTCGCAGATGAGGAGGCAGTTGCTTTCCATAACCGTCTTTTCTGTCTATGTCCCAAATGGATGTATAAATTTTCCATTTGTTATCTGGAAAGAGATAATCAATTCCACCACCGGCAGTTGTCTCTATGATGCCACCTCTCAGCACCCACCTTCCATTTTTCAGAAAAAACGGATCTTTAAAAATTCTTGCGTACTGGAGTGTAAATTCTGTGTCAAAGCTTTGCGTTACCTTCTCATCAATAGATAGAGCACCCGTTGCGTTTGTTATGTAATAGGTTGTGTGGTCTATCTTTCCGCGGGAATCTGCAACAACTTCAAACAGGTAATATCTGTCTTTCGATTCGGGAACAATTTTTAAAGAGATGCCACCTCTTGTGTTGCCTGTGGCGGTGTTTACGTCCCCCCTGAATCCTATGTAAACCTTTGTTTGCTCAAATTTATCGGCAAGTTTACCAAGGGCATGAGCGGCACTTGTTAGGTTTTTGTACAGTGTATCGTCGTTTATTATTTTTGCTATTGTGCCGTTGCCCTGCTGTAGTTTCTTGATAAGTTCATTAAGGTTCCTTGTAGATTTCCTAATATTCTCAATGGCTGCTGAAATGTTTTCTTCATTCTTTCCGCTTATAAGTCTGTTTATCTGTGTCACAGTTGCATTTATTTGATCGGCTATTCTTTCTGCTTCAGCTACAAGTTTAGGTGCTTCTTCTGATGAAGTTTTTAGGTTTTTTACGATGTCTCTAATGTCTTCCCTGTTTTCTACAACTATCTCATTAAGCTGTGAAGAGAGTGACTTAAGGTTTTCTGCAATTTCAGGAACGTCGCTTTTTAAAAATTCGGACAAAGAAGCCAGGTTTTGGACAAGTTTTTTCAAGTTTTCTCTGTTATCTTTCACTGTTGCTGTAACCTGCTTTGTAAGTTGTGTTATCCGATTAAGGAGAAGAGATATTCTGTTTTTTCCGTCAGGTGTTATTAATGATTGATCAAGAGCGTCAACGGTTTCGTAAATTTTGAGCATAAGCTGGTCGGTTGAAATTGTAGATTTTCCCCGTGTAATAGTTGAGCCGGAAGCCAGAACGGGCGCATTTTCAGAACCGGGGATTATCTCTACGTATTTTTCACCCATTAGCCCCATAGTTTCTATGATTGCATAGGCGTCCTGGTGTAGTGTTACAGGCTTTGTAAATACAACTTTAACTTTTACTTTTCCGTTTGGTAGTATTTTTATATTTGTAACTTTTCCGACGCGAACCCCTGCAACCATAACCGGTGCTTCTTCGGCAAGTCCTGCAACGTTGTCAAAAAGAATGTAATATTGGCTGATAACCTTTTTACTAGTGTATTTTAGGGGTTCTATTGTCGTGGCTATTATGCCAAGTCCAAGAAGCCCTGCTATTACAAATGCACCGACTTTTGCCTCTACGGAAAGATTTTTCATCCTTTATACCCCAGATTAGCTGTTATCGGGCCTTCGGGAAGGCCTTCTATAAACTGTCTTACTGCTGGATTTTGGGATTTTTCTATCTCTTCTGGTTTACCAAGTTCCAGTATTTTTCCGTTCCAGAGAATGGCCATTCTATCAGCTATTCTAAAAGCACTTTTGATATCATGGCTGACTACAACGCATGTTTTACCGAGTTCATTTTTAAGTTTTAAAATCATCTTATCAATTATAGCAGTCATTATGGGGTCAAGCCCTGATGTTGGTTCGTCAAACAAGATACATTTGGGGTTTACACAGAGAGCTCTCGCTATGGCAACTCTTTTTCTCATACCGCCGGAGAGTTCAGAAGGGTATAGGTCTTCTGTTCCGTGCATTCCAACGAGGGAAAGGTAACGTTCAGCTTCCTTCCTTGCCTCTTCGACTGGAATACCTTTGTTTTCAAGGAGAAAGAAGGCGACATTTTCCCATACCGTTAGAGAGTCAAATAGAGCTCCTCCCTGAAAAACATAAGTAAGCTCTTCTCTAAAGTGGAATTTTTCTTCTTCGGATAGAGAAAAGACGTCTTTTCCATATACGATTACTTTTCCTTCATCCGGTGTTACCAGTCCTGATATCTGTTTAAGCAAAACACTTTTGCCCGTTCCTGATGGACCCATTATGACGAAGATTTCACCTTCGTACACGTTGAAAGATACGCCGTCATGTACGATTTTATTTCCAAAACTTTTCTTTAAATTTTCCACTTTTATGGCTATTTCCATCTATACTCCGTCAGAGGTTCAGGGTTCTTAAAATGTAGGTTATTATGTAGTCAAATATAAGAATGGCCATCGATGAAGTGACTACAGCTTTTGTTGTTGCTTCACCGACACCTTTGGCGCCTCCTTTTGTGTAATATCCATACAGACAGCTTGTCACAGAGAGGATGAAACCAAAGAAAGCAGCTTTGATTAGACCGTGCCATACATCATCCATGGTCATGAAGTTTTGAGTGTATCTCATAAAAAGGGTGCTGTTGATGTTGAACATTTTTACACCTACTATGTATCCACCGACAAAACCGATAATATCCGATAGAACACTCAGGACAACTGTTCCAGCGATAGTTGCATAAACCCTCGGCGTTATAAGGTATTTTATAGGATTAACCGCCATCATTTCGAGGGCATCTATCTGTTCAGTTACCCTCATCGTTCCGATTTCAGCAGCCATTGCTGAACCGGTTCTGGCCGTGACGAGGAGTGCTGTTAAAACGGGGCTTAACTCTCTTGCCATAGAGATACCGACAACTGCACCTATGAGGTATTCTGCGTTAAATCTGTGAAATGCAGTATAAGTTTCAAGTGCTATAACACCGCCGGTGAATAGGGAAGTGATTGCTATAACCGGGAAGGAATCTGCTCCTATCGTGGCCAGGTAGTAGAAGTATCTCTCTATTTTCAAGGGCTTTTTAAATGCAAGGGATACGGCCTTTCCAGCGATTAAAAACCATCTCCCGATAAATTCGAGGAATCCAATGACTATCTTACCGGTGATTTCAAAAAGTTTCACAGGTTAAACCTCTCAAGTTCCGGAAATTAATATCCTAATTCTACTATAGTGGCTAAGGTGAGGCTTTTCAGATTGGATTTAACAAATCTGTCATTAGGATTATAATATTACACTCTGCAAACTGGTGAAAATAAAAGGAAGGAGACGTAAATGGCTGAAAAGACCATAATGGAAATTCGTAAAGAGAAAGCTGAAAAGTGGAAAGAGGAAGGTTTTAATCCTTATGCTTACAGGTATGAGACAAATGCTACCTGCGGTGAATTGATAGAGAAGTTTGGCAAAACAAAAGATGAAGAAGAGAGAGAAAATGAAAGGTTGCCGGAGGACACCTATTCTTTAGCTGGAAGAATTGTTTCCATGAGGATTATGGGAAAAGCGGCATTTTTCCATATTCAGGATTCTACCGGAAGACTCCAGTGTTATATAAGGAGAGATGACGTTGGGACTGAGTTTTACAATAAAGTTTTTAAAAAGCTGATAGATATAGGTGATATTGTAGGTGTTAAGGGGGTGCTTTTTAGAACGAGAACAGGGGAGCTCACTTTAGAAGTAAAAGAGATGACGCCGCTTACAAAGTCTTTGAGACCGCTTCCAGAAAAGTGGCATGGGCTAAAAGATGTTGAGAAGAGATACAGACAGCGTTATCTTGACCTTATCGTTAATCCAGAAGTTAGAGAGATATTTAAAACCCGCTCAAAACTTATTCAAAAAATAAGGGATTTTCTTAACAGTAGAGGTTTTATGGAGGTTGAGACACCCATTCTTCAGACTGTTGCTTCCGGTGCTGCCGCAAAACCGTTTATTACTCACTACAACGCTCTTGATATAGACGTTTATCTCCGAATAGCACCTGAGCTGTATCTTAAAAGGTTAATTGTGGGTGGTCTTGATAGGGTTTATGAAATAGGCAGGAACTTTAGAAACGAAGGAATAAGCACAAGGCATAACCCTGAATTTACGATGATAGAGTGGTACATGGCCTACGCTGATTACTACGACTTGATGGAGATGACGGAAGAGCTTTTTGAGTATCTTCTTGATGAGATAAAAAGTAAAGGTGTAAGAGAGATAGAGTATCAGGGAATGAAGATCTCTTTCAAAAGGCCATGGAAAAGAATTTCTTTTGTTGGTGAGCTTGCAAAAAGGACAGGGCTTACGGTTGATGAGATTCTCCACGATGAACAGAAGGTTCTGGAAGTGGCAAAGAAACACGGTGTTGAAGATGCGGAGAAGCTTTCCCACTTCAAGAGGGTGCAGGAACTTTTTGAGATTCTGATTGAACCAGAACTTGTTCAGCCGACGTTCGTTGTTGATTTTCCAAAAGCCATTTCCCCTCTTGCAAAAGAAAAGAGAGACAATCCCGAGCTTGTAGAGAGGTTTGAGCTTTTTGTGTTTGGGCAGGAGATAGCTAACGCCTATTCCGAGCTTAACAATCCTGAAGAACAGGCAAAAAGGTTCATGCAGCAGCTTCAGGAAAAGGCGAAAGGTGATGAAGAGGCAATGGCCTACGACGAAGATTTTGTAAGAGCACTTGAGTACGGTATGCCTCCAACAGCAGGAGAAGGCATAGGTATAGATAGGCTTACGATGCTCTTTACGGATAAAGATTCCATAAGAGAGGTACTTCTCTTCCCGCAGCTTAAGCCGGAGAAGAGAGAAGAAGAGGCGGATGAATAAACTTATTGAATGGTTTTCGTTAAGGACTGTAAAACCACGGAAGGGAGGCAGTTACCTCTCTTTCGTTTTTCTTATAGCGGTTCTTGGTGTTGTTGTTGGCGTGGCGGCTCTCATAATTGTTAACTCTGTTATGACGGGATTTCAGAGTGCCATAAAAGAGCGGCTTCTTGCCAGTAATGCCGACATAATTGTAATGGGGACGGAACTTAAAACGCCTTATAGAGAAGCTGAAGAGAAGATTTCATCCCTCCCTCATGTTAAGGGTGTAGAACCTTTTATATACATTCCTGTTATGGTCTCTGCCGGTGCTCATTCTTTTTCCGGTGGTACCCTTAGAGGATGTGTTCCATCGAAAGAGCCGAAGATAACGGACATACCATCACATCTTGTTATGGGGAATTGGAAAGATTTTGAAAAGACGCCAAACGGTGCAGTTGTTGGTGAGACGTTGGCCAATACAGTCGGTATCTCTGTGGGTGACACCATTACCCTGATAACGCCGATGGGAACAAAAACCCCTTTCGGCTACATTCCAAAAACAGGAAGGTTTAAGGTTGTTGGTATTTTTAATGTTGGTATGTATCAGTTTGATTCGGCATTGGTGTTGGCACACATAGGTACGGTAAAAGAGATGTTCAATGTGAAGCAACCTACAGGATTGATGGTTAAACTTGACAATCCTGATAATGTAAAACTTGTTGAGCAAGAGATAAGGAAGACGCTTGGTCCCGGTTTTGTGGTTAACGATTGGATATCAATGAATAAAAGTCTCTTCTCTGCCTTGAAGCTCGAGAAGTTAGCAATGTTCCTGATACTGACCCTTATTGTTATAGTTGCCTCTTTCAACATTTCAAGTCTTCTTATGATGAACGTTAACTACCGCAGCAAAGATATTGCTATACTTAAGACGCTTGGTGCCCAGGATGGATTTATACTGAAAATTTTCATGGCTCAGGGGTTTTTAATAGGCATAATAGGAACGGCAATTGGAGAGTTTTTAGGGATAGGTATCTCATACATAGGTGAAAAGTATAAGCTTATAGCCCTTCCGCCTGATGTTTACTACATAGACCACCTGCCGTTTAAACTTCAGGCGTCAGACTGTATAATTGCCGGTATAGCGGCTATATTGATAAGTGTCTTAGCAACTATTTATCCTGCTAAAAAGGCTGCAAAAACAGATCCTATAAAAGTTTTAAGGGCAGGTGAAAATTGAAAGGAACAATAAGAAAGGCAACGATAAAGGATGCAGAGGCAATACAGTTTCTCATCAATGAATACGCAAAGAAAGGGCTGATGCTTCCCCGTTCTCTCAACAGCATCTACGAAAGCATAAGAGACTTCTTCGTTTATGAAGAGGCTGGAAAGATATTTGGTGTTTGTGCTTTAACTGTTGTCTGGGATAACCTTGCTGAGGTTCGTTCCCTTGCTGTCCATCCTGAACGGCTAAAACAGGGAATAGGTACAGCTCTTGTTAAGAGTTGTCTTAAAGATGCAGAAACTCTCGGAATAAACAGAGTATTTACACTTACGTATCAGGTTGACTTTTTTGAAAAACTTGGGTTTGAAAAGATAGATAAAAACACGCTTCCCCAGAAAATATGGCGTGACTGTATAAATTGTGTGAAGTTTCCAAACTGTGACGAGACGGCTATGGAAATTAGAACAGGAGGAGATGAATGAATCCTGAAAAGCAACTTGAGATTATAAAAAGAGGCGTTGCTGAAATTATTGGAGAAGAGGAACTCCTTGAAAAATTAAAAAAAGGAAAGGTTTTGAAGGTAAAAGCCGGCTTTGACCCGACGGCTCCGGATCTTCACCTTGGACATACAGTTTTGCTCTGGAAGTTGAGAGATTTTCAGGAACTCGGGCATACGGTCTATTTCCTGATAGGTGATTTTACAGCAATGATTGGTGATCCTACCGGGAAGAGCGAAACGAGACCGCCTTTAACGAGGGAAGAGGTTTTAAAGAACGCTGAAACTTATGCCCAGCAGGTTTATAAGATTCTTGATCCTGAAAAAACGGTTGTTGTCTTTAACAGTGAGTGGCTTTCAGGGATGTCTTCTGCAGATCTTATAAGGCTTGCTTCAAAGTACACTGTTGCAAGGATGCTTGAGAGGGACGATTTTGCCAAGCGATTCAGAGAAAACAGGCCCATTCACATACATGAGTTTCTCTATCCTCTCCTTCAGGGATACGACTCTGTTGCACTTGAAGCCGATGTTGAACTTGGAGGGACAGATCAGAAATTTAACCTTCTTGTGGGAAGGCACCTTCAGAGGGAGTACGGTAAGTCCCAGCAGGCCTGCATAATGATGCCTATTCTTGAGGGGCTTGACGGCGTTCAGAAGATGAGTAAGTCCCTTGGAAACTACATTGGCATAATGGAAGATCCGAAAGAGCAGTTTGGTAAAGTTATGAGGATTTCAGACGAACTTATGTGGCGCTACTACGAGCTTGTTACAAGGCTTCCTGAAGAAGAAATAGAGAGGATGAGAAAAGAAGTGGCCGAAGGAAAACTCCATCCAATGGAAGCAAAGAAAAGACTTGGAGAGGTTATCGTTTCCACCTTCCACGGAGAGGAGGCAGCCAGGGAGGCAAGAGCCCACTTTGAGAGAGTTTTTTCAAAGAGAGAGTTGCCGGAAGAGATTCCGGAACCAAAAATAAAGGTTCCTGAAAATCCTGTCTGGCTTCCAAGGCTCTTAAAGGAGGCAGGGCTTGTTAAGAGTACATCTGAAGGTAGAAGACAGATAAAAGGTGGCGGTGTCAGAATAGATGGCGAAAAAGTTCTTGATGAGAATAAAAAGGTTGATGTTCTTGAAAAGGAATTAATTCTTCAGGTAGGTAAGAGAAGATTTGCCAGAATAAAACCTGAAAATGTGGAAAAAACAGAGGGCTAACCCTCTGTTTTTAATAAAACAATAATTTTATTTATTTGCCAAAAACAAAAAGCGGTCTATTTTTAGTTCAAATAACGAAATTTTTGGAGAAGAAAATGAACATAAGAAAAATCAGATGGCTCGTTCAGACCGCTTTTTTCCTTCTTGTGGCTTACGGAATTTTTGAATATGCACAGTTTGTCTATTACGGAGCACAGCGTCCCGATTTTATGGATGGTTTTTGTCCAATTTCTGGCGTTTATGACATCATTATGAAAGTTAGAAGTGGTGTAACTGACCCGTTCCACCCTGCGGCAATGGCGATAATGGTATCGGCAATACTGACTACCCTTATCTTCGGTAAGGGATTTTGTAGTTTTATATGTCCTGTTGGAACACTTCAAGATTACATTACCTTTGTTAGGAGTAAAATCTCTTTTTTCAAGAAGATTGATAAGTTTGGTGAGAAGATAAAGAGCTGGAAATTTTATAACTTTATGGATTACCCTTTGCGCTCGATAAAGTTTGTACTGCTTGCCTGGATTCTCTACATAATTTTCCAGATACCTGCACAGATGATGGCTATGATGAATCAAAACATCAATGCTGCTGCCGATATTGAACTTTTTAAATTCTGGATTGAACTTTTTAAAGGTAACAAACCCATGGTGGCTGCCATTCTGCTTGCCATTGTTGTTTCTTCCATTGTAATCCCGAGGTTCTGGTGCAAATATCTGTGTCCTTTAGGTGCTTTTTACGGGATTTTTAACCTGTTTTCTTTCACGCATCTCAGGAGATGTCCGGAAAAGTGTAACGACTGCAAGTTGTGTTCAAAATGCATTATCGGTCTTAAACCTTATAAAAGCGTTGAATTTAATAATACAGAGTGTACCATGTGTCTTGATTGCAGAAGTGCCTGTAATAAGGATGCAGTCAGGCTTCAGATTTTAGGAAGGGAAATTCCTTCCCTCCTTTACCCCGTCCTTTTGATAGGTGCTTTTATGGGAGTTATTTTTCTCTTCATCCACTTTGGAGTGTGGCACTCTCAACTTTCTCAGAGGGACGAAGCCTATTTGATTTTAAAACAAGGTTTTGATGTTAAATGGGCCAAAGACCTGTTGATGAAATAATTGCCAAAATTCCATTATAGCATAAATTACTATTATGCAAAATTGAATAAGGATTTTGTTCTACCCTCATTTGTCTTTATAAATAATGGGGGTGACAGGTTTCGACGGGGATGCAACGGTACGGATAGCGGCACGCCGAGGCGCCTACCTCGTAAAAAAGGCACAGCAAATAGCTGCCGACGAAAACTTAGCTCTCGCTGCCTAATAACGCAGCGACGTCCCCTGTGGCTCATCTCCCCGGCTACAGGTAGGGCGACAGAGAGGGGAGATAGGTTATCACCTTTTCCCCGGAGGTGATAACCGAAACTTTACGGGGATAGCTTCGGAGCGCCTGCCTGTGGGCTAACTCCGAAGCGAAGCAATAAAACACAGGCTAAGCGTGTAGAAGCTATCCGGACCGCATCTCCGGACGCGGGTTCGATTCCCGCCACCTCCACCAAAAATAAAATTATTTATACTTTAAAGCTCTTCTACCTTAATAACTTTATCTCTGTAATAACTTTATCTCTGTTTTCAAAGATTGTTGCCACCATTTTCTGAAACTTTTTGGGAAATGCTCTGATGTCTTCTTCGGTTGCATCTGGATTCAAAACAGTTTTTAGTATCTCTTTCGGATTTACAACAGCATACGGGTTGTAGTTTATTCCCACCTGTTTTCCATTATCAAGTCTTGTCATAACAACGTCGTAAGGCACGTTGGCGTTAAAGGACAGCAATCCTCTCCTTTTAAACCGCCCGTCAGGTATGCCGGAAAATCCATCATCACCGCCTGCACCTGTTATTGCAGAGATGATTAAACCTATAACCCCAAAGTTATTTTCCGTTGGCAATTTTGAAATTTCAACTTTTATGTTTCCTCTTACAGGAATCTCATCTTTGTAGAGGTGCTTTAGCCCTTCTGATGCTATTAGATAACCGCCTGCAACGGTTGCGCAGCTGTGCCCTGTTATCTTCACCATATCGTAGTAGGAGTATTCAAAAATTCCGTTTCCGGCTCCTAAGAATGTGGCAAGTTCGTCTTTTACCTTGATTTTCTCTATTTTTTCAAAAAAAATCTGGATACTCCATGGAACCCTCCTGAATGCGTGGTCTGGCATTCAAATTTAGAGGATTCCACAGTGTAAAACTTTAATCTGAATCAACTTTTTTCTCTAAAAGTTCTCTGATTTTGGTACTTTCTTCTGCTACTTTAATAAGGCTTATCATACCTTCCATCCAGACTCTTGTTCCAATCATCACAAGGGGCAGAAAGATTATAATTCCTATAAATGTTCCTATAAATGCAGCAGCCCCTTCCTTGTAGCTTCCAAGCAGTGCAGCAAGTGCGACTAAAGCTTCTACAACATATGCAATAGCCAGTGTTGCTCCTGCTATCTTTGTCGTTATGAATTTAGAGAAGTTGAAATCGAAGAGTATTTTGAAAAGTTCCACTCCTGCCTCCTATCCCTCAAATTTTTGTTTTATCCTTCTCTTTATTTTTTAGGGGGTGCAAAAGCCCCCTCCTTTTTTTTAATGTGTAACTTTTTTAGGCAATTCTTTAGCCTGCTCTATCCAGTTCTCTATCTGTTTTATCCCCGGAATCTGACGTACTAATTTTTTCTGCTCGTTTACCTCTTTTAGTTTCCTGTACAGGTTTTCTGGATTTCTCCTTGCGAGTTCAGGAACACTGTCAACGCCGGCGGCTTCTAAAAGGTCGGCATATTCTTCACCAACACCTTTTATCCGCATCAGATCTGCTCTGTTTACCCAGTTTAAAATTGTCTTTTTTGATATACCTGTTTTCTCGGAAATTTCTTCTCTTCCTTTTGCAGTAGCTCCTTTCTCAAGGAGGTCCTCCACAGTTGCTATGCCTATTTCTGCTAATTTTTCGGCATAAGCATTTCCAATTCCTTCAATTTCTGTAATTTTTCTTCCCATGATTAACCCCCAATAATGGATTTGTTTAATAAATTTTAATTTATTTTAATTTGCATTGTCAATTGCAATTATCCGTTAAAGTCTGAAATTTTTTAAAAATAAATTCCAGTCGTTCAACAAATATCTTTAAAATGCTTACCTGGAAAGCCTAAGTGGTGTAAAGATGCTTGATTTCCCTTCGGCGGTTGACTTTTCCAATTTTCCAAATATAATTTGAACTTCGCACAGCGGTGAAATGAATTCTGGAGGTTTTAGATATGGCTGGAATGGACGAGCTTATGCAGGCGGTAAAGGAGAAGTACGCCGCAAAGGTCCCTCTTCCTGACTTCAGGCCTGGTGATACCGTAAGAGTTTATGTTAAAGTGAAAGAGGGTGACAAAGAGAGAGTCCAGGCATTTGAAGGTGTTGTTATCAGAAAGAGAGGCAGTGGCACAGACGGTACTTTTACCGTGAGGAAGGTTTCTTACGGAATCGGTGTTGAGAGGATTTTCCCGTTTAATGCTACGGTGATTGAAAGGGTTGAAGTTCTCAAGAGAGGTATTGTAAGAAGAGCAAGACTATACTACCTCAGAGAGCGTAAGGGTAAGGCTGCAAGAATTAAAGAGAAGAAAGAGTGGATGACAAAGAAAAAATAATCTTTTATGAGTCAAAACTGTGGCAGTCAGGAAAAAAGTATGTTGTTGGTATAGATGAGGCTGGACGGGGCCCCCTTGCGGGTCCCGTTGTTGCTGCCGCAGTTGTCTTTCCAAAAGGAATTTCGCCTTTTATCTTTAGAGATTCAAAAAAACTTTCCGAGAAGCAGAGGAAAGCTCTTTTTTTTGAAATTTTTGAAAAGGCTATATCTGTTGGTGTTGGTTTTGCTGACAGCATTGAAATAGACGAAATAAACATTTTAAATGCAACAAAGCTGGCAATGATGAGGGCGGTTGAATCTTTATCTGTAAAACCTGATTTTGCAATCACCGATGCGGTTTTTCTCCTTCCTTTTGGAAAGAATCAGCTCAATCTTGTTAAAGGTGATGAAAAAAGCCTTTCCTGCGCCGCTGCAAGTATTGTTGCAAAGGTTACAAGGGATTTTATAATGGAATCTATTCATGAGGTGTTTCCTGAATATAATTTTAAAAAGCATAAGGGTTATCCTACGAAAGAGCATATAATTTTACTCAGAGAAAACGGTGCTTCACCTGTTCACAGGAGGAGTTTTGGGCGGGTTAGAGAGTGTAAATTCAGGGGAAGAAGGGGAAAGGATTGCTTCCCGATATCTACTCAAGAAAGGTTACTCTATTTTGAAGAGAAATTTCAGGAGTTATTACGGCGAAATTGATATTGTTGCTTTTGATCCTTATTCTAAAACAGTTGTGTTTGTTGAGGTAAAATTAAGGAAATCCGGTTCTCATGTTATGCCTGAAGAGGCTGTAACCCAGAGGAAGATAGAAAGAGTAAAGAAAGCAGCTTTTAAGTTTTTAAGTACTTATAAGGTTAAGTTTGAGAGTTTGAGGTTTGATGTTATAGGAATTGAAAAAGGTGAAGGTCGGGTAAAAGTTAACCACATAGAAAACGCCTTTTAAAAGTTGATATAATTGCGCGGGTGTTTATATTTAAGGCGTAAACAATTTGGAGGTTGTAATTGGCTAAGACGAGAGTGTATCAGCTTGCTAAAGAACTTGGAATGAGTTCAAAAGAGCTGATAGAGAAACTTAAAAATGAGCTTGATATTCAGGTAAAAAATGCCCAGTCAGGGCTTGACGAAAAACAGGTTATGCTTGTTAAGGAGTTTATTAAACCTCCTGAAAAGAAACCTGCAGTTAAAAGAAAAGAGAAACCTGCTGAACAAAAAAAAGAACCTATAAAAATAGAAAAAGTGGAGAAACCTGAAGTCTCTGCCGAGAAGACTATTTCAGAAAAAGAAGTTAAACCTTTGAAACCAAACATTCCTTCTCAAAAAGTTGAGAGACAGGAAGAGAAAAAAGGTGAAAAAGAGACAAGAAGAGAAAGAAGACAGAGAGAAAAGAAGGATGTAAGGATTCTTTCACCTGAAGAGCTTGCGAAAAGGCGCAGAAGGCGTCGTCCTCCTCGCAGGAGAGAGGAAGAAAAGGGAGAAAAAGGTCACAGAGAGAGGAGAGACAGAAGGCATCCTCAGAGAGACAGAAGGCGTCCTGCGCCAGCTCCTAAAAAAGAGGAAAAAATCACGAGGGAACAGCTTGAAAAGTTGGTCGCTTCAACCAAAGAACAGAGGGAGAAAGAGAAATCCAAGACGGAAGAAGCGATAATAGCTGAGAAAAAGAGAGAAGAGAAAGAGAGAGAAAGTGAGAAGCACTTTATGGAACTTATGCGTAAAATAGAAGAGAAAAACAGGGCAAAGGCTAAAAAGCGTAAGAAGAAAAAGAAAAAAGAAGAGAAACCTGAAGAGGTTCCTTTTGAGCAGCTCTCTGAAGAAGAACAGCTTCAAAGGCTCATTGAAGAGGAAGAGAAAGCTAAAACGGTTATTGTTCCGGAAGTTATTTCTGTTAGAGAGCTTGCCGAAAAGATGGGCGAAGACCCTAATAAGCTTATCGCAGACCTTATATCTCTTGGTAAGTTTGTGACCATTAATCAGGCGATAGATTTTGAAACGGTAAGTAAGCTTGTTGAAAAATACGGAAAAGTTGCAAAGCTTGAAGGTGCCGAAGAGGAAGAGGCTGTCCTTGAGGCGGAACTTGAAGAGACAGAGGACAAACCGGAGGATCTTAAACCAAGACCTCCCGTTGTAACCGTAATGGGACACGTTGACCACGGAAAAACGACACTCCTTGACTACATAAGAAACACAAAAGTTGCCGAACGTGAAGCCGGCGGAATTACGCAGCACATAGGTGCTTCCATTGTAGAGGTTGATACAACTGAAGGAAAGAAAAGGATTACCTTCCTTGACACGCCGGGACATGAAGCCTTCACCGCAATGAGGGCAAGGGGAGCGCAGGTAACAGATATCGCTGTTCTTGTCGTTGCGGCAGATGACGGCGTTATGCCTCAAACCATAGAGGCCATAAACCATGCTCAGGCTGCTGGTGTGCCTATAATTGTCGCTATTAACAAGATTGATAAACCCGGTGCAAATCCCGATAGAGTTAAGCAGGAGTTAACGCAGCATGGCCTTATTCCTGAAGACTGGGGTGGCACAACTATTATGGTGCCCGTTTCAGCAAAAACCGGTGAAGGTGTTGATGAACTTCTTGAGATGATTGCACTTCAGGCTGAACTCATGGAACTTAAAGCTAATCCCAATAAAAAGGCTCGTGGCGTTGTTCTTGAGGCTAAACTTGATAAACAGAGAGGTCCTGTTGCAACGTTGCTGGTGCAGTCCGGAACGCTTAAAGTTGGTGATCCGATTGTTGCAGGTCTCTACGCAGGCAAGATAAGAGCTATGTTTGATGATAAAGGAAAGCCTGTTAAAGAGGCAGGACCTTCAATGGCTGTTGAGATTCTCGGCCTTGAAGATGTGCCTCTTGCTGGTGATAAATTCTATGTTGTTAAGGATGAAAAGACGGCAAGGAAGATAGCAGAGAAGAGACAGGAGCTTGCCAGAGAATCTGCTCTTGAGAAGGAAAAGAGAGTATCCCTTGAAGACCTTTTTGCTCAGATACAGGAAGGTGAAGTTAAAGAACTTAACATCGTTCTCAAGGCCGATGCTCAAGGTTCAATAGAGGCTATACGTAAATCCCTTGAAGAACTTTCAACAGATGAAGTTAAAGTTAAGATAATACACGCAGGTGTTGGTCCCATTACTGAAAATGATGTGATGCTTGCAGCAGCGTCAAACGCCATTATTGTTGGATTTAACGTCAGGCCTGATTCTGCTGCCAGAAAAGCGGCAGAGAGAGAAAAAGTTGATATGCGTACTTACCGTGTTATTTACGACATTGTTGATGAAGTCAAGAAAGCCATGCAGGGTCTCCTCCAGCCTGAGGAAAAAGAGGTTTACCTTGGAAGTGCTGAAGTGAGAGCAACATTTAAGGTGCCGAAAGTTGGAACCGTTGCCGGTTGCTACGTTAAAGATGGTGTTATAAGAAGAAACGCCAATGTGAGACTTGTGAGAGACGGTGTCATCATCTACGACGGTAAGATTGCATCCTTAAAAAGGTTTAAAGATGACGTCAGGGAAGTGCAGGCTGGATACGAATGTGGTCTTGGACTTGAGAACTTTAACGACATTAAGGTTGGTGATGTCGTGGAGTGTTACACAATAGAAACCGTTGAGAGAGAACTGTAATGGAAGAGATTAAAAAGAAACTTGAAGAGAAATATAAAAACAACATAGAGAGAGGGCTTTCAAAAGAGGAAGCTCTCTCCAAAGCTATCGAAGAAGAGAGAGAAAATCACGATAGGGACAGTTTTGAAAAGGCAGTTGTTGAATTTTTGAAAGAACACTTTGCTGAAAGTCTCACGGAAGAAGATCCTCTTCAAGCTTTTGTGGATTCTATCTACCTTGAGTATGAGCTTCTTCTTGCAAAAGTCAAAGCCCTTTTTTCCTCGTAGGAAAAAAGCAAATTTCCCATCCATAAATCTTTCCTCTTAAAAATTTTTAATATAAATTTAGTTACGAGGGGGTGGCTTTTCCGTCAACTTCTCAAGTTATCTTTCGGGGAGGAAATATGGTTTTTTTAAAAAGCCATGTTTTTTAACTGTCTGTTTTGCTTTTCTACTTTCTATTATTTATACCGGCTTTGCCTTTGCCTATCAGGAAAACTGGGCAAACTACTGTCAGATTGTCCAGACAATAAGCACACCGATATATCACAGTCAGGAGCATTTTGGCTGGAAGTATCCGATAAGGACAATAGGCGATGCAAATCCTCCACCGGGTGGTAGCGGGGGTGCATTTTATCTTCATCCTGTTTCAACGTCAGTTCCGGCTCACCTGAGGTGCAGATTTCCACAGCGGAACATAAAAGCTATTAGAGTGAAAGTGGCTGGTAATAGGAATGGCGATTGGGTTATGCTTCTTAAGGTTAACGGGAAGACAGTAAAGACTGCCACGGTGGATGGGAAGAGGTGGTACGTATATACGATACCTGTGAGGAATAATAGGAGATACACGACTGTTGACCTTTTTACAAAGGCTAACGGCTGGTTTTTTGAGTACGCTTTTATTGACGAGATAAAACCTGTTTTCCGTTCTTCTATAAAGCTTGATAGAAGACCTGTTGCCTACTGGAGCTTTTTTGATCCGGACTTTAAAGGAATGATTGATGAAGTAAAGATATTCAACTATGCCCTTTCTCCTGAACAGGTAGCTGCTCTGTATAGAAGCAGCAGTGTTATTAAAAAGCCTCAAACTACCTTCAATCAAAAACCGGCTGGTATAGTAAGATTTGGCAGATGTGCCGTGATGAATGAGCTTTCTGTTGCTGCTTTTGAGAGGGCAGGCACTCAACCAGCGTTTCCAGTCAATACAAGAAGTGTTTACGCCGTATGTGAAATCTCATCATCTGCAAAGGCAAACATAGACACCGTCTGGTACTACTTAAGACCCTCCGGTGAAAAAGAGTACATCATAAGAAAATCCATTACGTTGAGCCGTCCAGTTACCAAAAATTATCTCAAGTTTTACCTTGAAATGCCGCCGAACAGAAACTGGCCGCAGGGAAAGTATGAGGTGGATATTTTGGTAAACGGTAATGTAAGGAAAGTTCTCTACTTTAACATGAGATGAGAAAGGGCGCTTTAGGCGCCCTTTTCACACTTTAACTTTTCCTTTTATCTCTTCAATGCATCTATATCCATTATCTTCAAGATATTTTTTAATGCCTTCAGCGATCTCAACAGCAGCGTTTGGATTGAGGAAATTTGCCGTTCCAACCTGAACGGCTGAAGCTCCTGCTATTATGAATTCAACGGCGTCTTCCCAGGTGGTTATACCGCCAATTCCTATTACGGGAATGGATACCGCTTTCGCTATCTGGAAGACCATTCTTACAGCTACCGGCTTTATGGCGGGACCGGAAAGTCCGCCTACTACATTTTTTAGCCTGGGTTTTTTAGTTCTTATGTCTATTGCCATACCAAGGAGGGTATTTATGGCGGATATTGCATCTGCTCCGGCTTCTTCTACGGCTTTTGCTATTTCCACAATGTTTGTAACGTTTGGTGAGAGCTTCATTATTACGGGTTTATCTGTGGCTTTCCTTACAATTTCTGTTATTTTTGCCGCTTCTTTCGGATCTGTTCCAAAAGCAAGTCCGCCTTTTTTCACATTTGGACAGGAGATGTTCACCTCAACTGCGTGAACGCCTTCAACACCTTTAAGGGCTTCTGCAACTGCCCTGTACTCTTCGTAGGTCGTTCCGTAAACATTTGCGATTACCTTTAGTCTGTATTTTTTAAGTTTTGGCAGTACTTTTTCTATGAAATGGTAAACGCCCGGATTCTGAAGGCCTATTGAGTTAAGCATGCCGCAGGGCGTTTCCCATATCCTTGGTGGCGGATTTCCCTCTTTAGGTTTTATTGATAGACCTTTAACACACACGGCACCTATACGGTTTAAGTCCGTGTACTTTTCGTACTCAAGACCAAATCCAAACGTACCTGAAGCAGTCCAAACGGGTGTTTCAAACTTTACACCAAAAAGTTCAACACTTATGTCAGCCATTATTTCACCTTCCTTAAAAAGGCTATTGTTTCTATGTGGTAAGTTTGCGGGAACATATCTATGAGTTTTGATTTTTCCATGTGAATGCCGTATTGATAGAACAGTGCTATATCTCTTGCAAGGGTTGCCGGATTGCAGGAGACATAGATGATCCTTTTAAGTCTTGGAAGAGAAGCAATTTCCCTTATGATTCTCTGGCTTAAGCCACTCCTTGGTGGGTCGATAACTATTAAGTCGGGGCTGTTTTCTTTAATGATTTCTATACCCTCTTCCGTTTCGCGACAGTAAAAGCTTATATTTCTCAGTCCATTTATGTCTTTATTATAAAGGGCATCGCTTATTGCGGAAAAGTTTGCCTCTATTCCAAAAGCCCTGTGAACGTACCTTCCTACAGGTATTGTTAGCGTTCCAACGCCGCAGTATAGGTCTGCAGCAAGTAGATATTGATATTCCATTGCACCGCGGGAGACTTTTTTAATGAGGCTTTCTACCTGAAATCTGTTAACCTGAAAGAAGGAGTCGGCACTGACGCGGAACTTAAACTTATCTACCGTTTCGTACGTAAAGTCTTTTCCAAAAAATTTAATTCTTTCAGGATATCCAGATTCGCCCGTCTTGTAGATGCCAAAACCGATTACGTTTATCTCTAAAATATTTCTGATTTCTTCAAGGCTTAGCGTCACCTTTTTAAACTTTCCCTGATAGACAAGCTTGAGGATAACTTCGTTCTTGTTAGAGGAGTATATGTGAACCTCGTTTGGTTCAGTTGCAAGCCTTTTAACAAGTTCTTTTATTTTTGGAATTGCGCCTGCAATGTCCTCTTTTAGAATGTAACAGGTGTCTATGTCAACAATTTCGTGGGTTCCCTTTGCGTAGAATCCGACCTTACCGTTTTTAACCTTTAGCTGGGCTCGGTTTCTGTAGTGCCAGGGTGACGGTGATGGTATGACCTCATCGATATTCGGTTTTTTTATCCTTCCAATTTTTTGAAGGTTCTCTTCAAGGATACTCCTTTTAAACTCAACCTGAGAATCGTAATCTATGTGTTGCCAGTCACATCCTCCGCATTTTCCAAAGTAGGGGCATCGCGGCTTTATGCGGTTTTTTCCCTTTTTCAGGATTTTTATAACTTCACCTTCACTGTAACCGCTCTTCCTTGATGTTTCCCTTACTTCGACGATGTCTCCAGGTGCTGTGAACGGCACAAAGAATGTTCTGCCTCTGTATCTTCCGAGTCCTTTCCCACCGTAAACCAGTTTTTCAATTTCAATCTGCAAGGAAGCCTCCTATGTGTGTCGGAAGTGATTAGGTTGAAATTTATGGTGCAGATTGAATTTTACCACGGTGGGATTTGTGAAGATTTATGAGGAGAAAGAAATAAAGCGGGAGAAGAATCCCCCGCCTGAGGTTACTTCTCTTCGTTTTCTCCCTTTTCCTTTTCCTTTTCTTCCGGCTCTTTTACTATTATTTTCACTTCTTTCTTTGCCGTTTCGGCTTTTGGAAGTCTTATTTCAAGTATTCCCTTGTCGTAGGTTGCCTCTATGCCTTCTTCTTTTACCTCTACGGGTAACGGTATTATTCTCTGAAATTCACCGTAGAAGCTCTCGCTGAAGAAAACGTTTTCTTTCTCTTCTTTCTGCTCCTGCTTTTTAACACCTTTTATAATAAGGTGATTTCCCCTTACTCTTACGTCTATGCTGTCTTTGTCAAGCCCCGGCATCTCAGCTCTTACCACCAGTTCATCCGGTGTTTCGTACATCTCTACTCTCGGTTCAAATCCCACTTCAAATCCAGGGACTTCACCAAATGACCGTGTAAGTTCTGCAAGCATTCTCTCCATCTCTTTTGAGAGTCTAAAGAAATCTTCAAAGGGATCAAATCCTCTATTTCTACCAAAAAATCCTCCAAACATCGTTCCCTCCCTTAAAAGGTTATTTTAGATTTCGTTAATTCCAATTTTAAATATAGATAGAGAGGGATTGGACGTCAAGGGGAGAAAGGAAAAGAATTTTTATGAAAGGAAAGGAATTTTTTTGGAAGATATTTTAAAAAGGGCGGTGCTAAACCGCCCTACGGTTAATCTCTTCTTTCGCCAAACAGGCTCAGGATGGCGAGGAAAAGGTTTATAAGGTCAAGGTACAGGGCAAGAGCACCGAAGAATGCGTTTCCGTCTGTGTATGCTACCTCTTCAAGTGTCTGTATGTCGTAGGCCGTGAGTCCTAAAAATATGATGATCGTTATAGCATTTATTGCTATGTTGAATCCTGCGGAGTGAAAGAGAAACATGTTAAGCAGAGATGCAACGATTATTCCTATCAGTCCAACGAACAGATAGGTTCCGAACTGTCTAAAATCGACCTTCTTTGTCATTGCAAGCAGTGCCATTATTCCAAAGAGAATGCTGGCAGAGGCAAAAGCTGTTATGATGGAGGCACCGGTGTAAATGTAAAAAATAGGTGCAAGTAAAATGCCTTCGCAGGCTGAAAAGAGGTAAAACATTATGCCTGCCAGTAGTCCGTTCTTTCTTAAAACGCCGGTCATTATTACAAGAACGAAACTCAAGATTCCAAAACCGATAGCTCCCGCTGTACCTATCCTTGCCCACAGGCCTGTGGCAAGTGTCATGTAGGCGGAGATTGCCGTCAGCAAGAGTCCCAAAAACATATTTAAGAATACCTTTGAAAGGAAAGAGGCAAAGTCTGCCGTCCCTGCCTTCTCTATTTCATAAAATCTGTTCATACTCTCCTCCTTTGTCCTGAAATTGGTAACGGATATTAATATAGTGCCTTTTAACGGTGAATGTATGGCAGAAAAGTTAAATTTGCATATATTTGCATCTTGACCAGAGAGGTATTTTTGTTATAAATTACACCTCTGCTTCTTATAACTTTATTACCCGGAGGTATTCCGTAATGTATGCAGTTGTTAGAACCGGCGGAAAGCAGTATGTTGTTGAGCCCGGTCAGGTTTTAAAGGTTGAAAAGATCAACCTACCTGAAGGGTCAGAGGTTGAGCTTGAAACACTCATGATAAGAAATGATGACGGAAGCGTAAAGGTTGGTGACCAAGTTAAAGGTGCTAAAGTTAAAGCCACAGTGGTAAGACACGGTAAAGGCAAAAAGATTATTGTGTTTAAGTACAAGGCTAAGAAGCACTATCAGAGAAAGTATGGTCATCGTCAGCACTTTACAGAGCTAAAGATTGAAGAGATTGTAGGCTAATCGGAGGTTTGTTATGGCACATAAGAAAGGTATGGGTTCTACCAAGAACGGTAGAGATACGATTGGTAAAAGGCTTGGTGTTAAAAGGCACGATGGACAGATAGTAAAGGCCGGTAATATCCTCGTTAGACAGAGAGGAACAAGCGTCCATCCCGGCGCTAATGTTGGTGTTGGAAGAGACTACACGCTTTTTGCCCTTGTTGACGGTGTAGTTAAGTTTGAGAGAAGAAGAAACAAGAAGGTTGTAAGCGTTTATCCTTTAGATAACTAATTCGCAGAGGGTTTCTTCCCTCTGCTTTTTAATCTTTCAATTACCTTTTCCACATTTTCTGCGCCCAAATAGACTTTCCCGTCCGGGAGTATAAAGACAGGTGTATCAACGAGGCCTCTTGCCTTTAGTTTATCCATAACTGACCACACCTTGAGTTTCCCTTCGCTGCAGACTTTCCCTCTGTAATTTCCAGATAAAAACATTTCCAGCCCGCCATGGTTGCATACAAGTTTGTAGGCTTTCTCTTCTGCCTCTTTTCCTGAAAATGGCGCTACTATAAACTTTAACTGAATGCCATTTTTTAAAAACTCTTTTATCTTGTCACTGCTGTTTCTGCATGCTTTACAATCGGGGTCAACGATTACGTAAACGTACTTTTTGCCTTTACCAACTTTAAAGTCGACAGCTCTTTCGAGGAAGTTGAGAAAGTCTTTGTCAACCTGTCTATCAGGCAATTTAAAAATAAGCCCTTGAACAAGATATTTCTCCTGTGTATCTATGAAAAAGTTCCCCGCTTCTGCTGTTATTACTCTGCAGAATCCTTCGATACCTATCGGGTAGACGGCTTTGACGTGGATTCTCTTTTTGAAAATGCCAGATATCTGTTTTTCTACGGATTCTATAGATGGGCAGTTTGAAGCGCTGGCTATTGAAATGGAAAGTAACGTTATAAACAGTGCAATCAGCCCTTTTTTCATAATAAAAAATTTTACCACAGTTTCTCTTGATTTTCATTGTACTTTTCATATATTAGCGATAGACATTGAGGAGGTGAAACATGTTTGAAATTAAAGACATTTTGAAAAATATAAAGAAGTACAGAGATTTGCTTGGTGAAAGGGCTCTGAACAGAGTGGAGGATCTGCAAGAGCTTGGAAAGGTGGCTTACAAAGGCTACTGGGAAAGAGATTGCGAGTACGGAGTAATAAGGGCTTTTGTGGAGACTGCAGGGCTTGATATCTCTTTTGATGAAGTGATTGAAAACAAGATGAAGATTCCCGTTAAGTGGCATTCAATATGTGGAGCTCTTACGGGTGCTTTTGTGGTTTTTGCAGTTTCTCTTCCTGAAGATGAGATAGAATCTGCCGTAGAGGAACTTGTGGAGTTTCACAACAACTCTGTCCTTCCTATCTTTTCCGGTAATGGAAGTTTGATTCCCGGTGCTTCTCCCGATTCTCTTCTTTGCAGGGATTCTATTGTGAACTGGGCAAGGAAAACGGGTATTTCACCAAGGAGTGCTGAAAGGAGAGAACGGTGTGCCAGAATTACTGCGGATATTGCTATTAAAGCAGCTGAGATAATAAACAAGAAAGTTGCTGTTTCTCAGGTTGCCGGGTAGAGCTCTTTTCTTATGGAAATAATTTTAAAGCGTTATAAATTAACTCAAACAGTTACTGAATTTCGGAGGAATTTATGGAAGAGAAGTTAACAAGGGAAGAGCTTGCCGAACTCATGGCAACCGTCCTTGAGATGGAAGGGTTTGAAGTGTATGACGTTGATACAGACGAAGAGTATAAGCCCGATTTCCTTGCCGTTTATAAAGATGAAGAGGTGGAGTATCAGATAGCCATTCAGGTTGAAGATTGCCAATCTCTTCAGACAGAAGAGGCAGAAAATAGGGCAAAGGCAATTGCGCAGCACTGCAGACAATCTGGAGAGGGATTTTTTATCTCTGTTCCCCTTGAGTGTGAAGAGGAAGGTAAAGAGAAGTTGAAAGAGTGGAATATAGGTGATGTTGCCGAGCTTGTTCCGATAGGCCTTGAATTTGAAGAAGAGGAAGAAGAGTAATAGAGGGCAGGAGATCATTCCTGCCTTTCACTACTATTTAGGAAGAGACTGTGGAAGCGAGGTTTAGAACCTTTTCCTCATATCTTAAGTCTATATTTGGCGAGCGGGTTTACCGTGTTACGGTTGATGCTGGATTCACCTGTCCCAATAGAGATGGAATAAAAGGGACAGAAGGGTGTATATACTGCTATGCAGGTTCTGAGTACGATCCATCAAAAAGAACATTATCGGTAAGAGAACAGATATCAATCGGTATTGAGCGAATAGGAAGGCGATATAAAGCAAAAAAGTTTCTTGTCTATTTTCAGGCTTTCACAAACACATATGCGCCCGTTGAGAGACTAAAGTCCATCTACGATGAAATTAAGAATTTCCCGGAGGTTGTTGGTCTAATTGTCGGTACGCGTCCTGATGCCGTTTCGAAAGAGATTCTTGAACTTATTAATAGTTACACGGATAATTATCTTGTATGGATTGAGTATGGCCTTGAAAGCCCACATTTTAAATCTCTCCAGTGGATGAAGCGGGGACACGGATTTTCCGATTTTTTAAACGCATATCTTATGACTAAGAAGTATGAAAAGATAAAAGTCTGCTCTCACGTTATTTTAGGAATACCTGGTGAAACAAGAGAAGAGATGTTAGAAACAGCAGATATACTTGGGGCCTTGAAAGTAAACGGTGTAAAGATTCATCCTCTCCACATAATAAAAAATACACCGCTTGCCGGACTTTACGAAAAGTCGCCGTTCCCCCTACTTTCGAAAGAAGAGTATGTTGACCTTGTGGTTGACTTTATCGAAAGACTTCATCCTGACACGGTTGTTCAGAGGATAACTGGTGAGGCTCCTTCAGAGCTACTAATTGCACCTCGCTACTGCGATAAAAGGGAAAAGAATCGATTGATTCAGAGAATAAGAAACAGGTTTGTTGAGAGAGACACCTATCAGGGAAGAGCTTTCAGGTTTTGATAAACTTGAAAGATAAGAGTAATCTGCCTAAAATTCAGTTAAACTTTCCGGAGGAGTTTTAATGTTGACAGAAGAAGAGATAAAAGAGATTTTTCTTAAAACGGATGCCTTCCTTGAAGGTCACTTTTTACTTTCAAGCGGCCTTCACAGTCCTTATTATCTCCAGTGTGCAAAGGTTCTTCAGTATCCCAGGTATGCTGAAATTCTCTGCAGGGAGATAGCTGAAAAGATTGAGGAGCTTGGCGTTAATATCGATTTTGTTATTGCCCCTGCGATTGGCGGCATAATAGTTTCTTATGAAACTGCAAGGCATGTAGGTGTAAGAGGGATTTTTGCAGAGAGAAAAGATGGCGTTAACCTTGTCTTAAGGAGAGGATTTGAGATAAAGTCAGGTGAAAGAGCTCTGGTTGTTGAAGATGTTGTTACAACAGGAAAATCAACAAAAGAGACAATTGAAGTGGTAAAATCTTTCGGTGCTGAGGTTGTTGCAGTCGGAAGCCTTGTAGATAGAAGTGGTGGGAAGGTGGATTTTGGTGTTCCTTTTGTAACACTGTGGCGGTTAGATGTTCCTGCCTACGAACCTTCAAACTGTCCTATCTGCAAGGAAGGGAAGATTCCTCTTGAGAAGCCAGGAAGTAGAAAAATAAAGTAGGAAGGCATGTATGAAGATATTCAAACCCTTTGAAGTTATTAGAGAAGAGCTTTTAGCATGTGAAGATTATGCAAGGAGACTCTTGCGTTCTGATGTGAAGTCCATTCTTGAAGCGGGCGGTTACATATTTAACAGTGGCGGAAAGAGGGTAAGACCGGGGTTAACAATCCTTTCGGGGAAGCTTTTTAATCCTGACGATAGCCGTTTAATTCCTGTTGCTATAGCCATGGA
>NZ_JALVIW010000052.1:0-12158 GCF_027028515.1 Desulfurobacterium sp.
GCTGGGGTTTTATTTAGAGCTGTCTTCAGGATGGTGTTATTCTTTGTACATGGAGACGATTCCTCTTAATTCGTGATAAAGCTCTTTTGCACGTTTTTGAGACTCTTCAACCTGCATACTTATGTTGTTGAGATTTTTTCTTAAGATATTTACAACTCTCTTGTCCAGCTTTTTCTTTTTAGAAAGCTCATCTATTATTGATATTGCCCTTTCTGGAGGTAATCCTTTTTTGTAAGGTCTGTCTTCTCGCAGAGCTGTGAAGATATCTGCGACAGCCATTATTCTTGAACCGAGAGAAAGTTCTTTTGCCGTTAACCTGAAAGGGTATCCTTCTCCGTCCAGAGTTTCGTGGTGGTAAGAAGCCCACTCTATTATATCGTTGTCCACGTTAAGTCTGGATATTATTTTATAACTGTAAAATACGTGAGACTTCATTATGTTAAACTCTTCCTCTGTTAGCTTGCCCTGTTTTTCCAGAATGGAAAGGGGTATGGCCACTTTTCCTATATCGTGAAGCAGTCCTGCTATTTTTATTTTTTTCAGGTCGGGAGATGTAAATTTGAAAAAACTTGCAAGTGAAGCAGCTGTTTGAGCTACGCCGGAAGAGTGGGTTGCTGTAAAAGGACTTTTAAAGTCAATCAAGTAAGCAAGGATTTGTGAAAGGTCATAGAAAGCTTCTGACGGAAGTTTATTGTCAAAGCTTCTTAGGAGATATTCAAGAGTTTCCTTGAGACAGCTTTCGTTTAGTATTTCGTACCAGAAGGCTTCCTGATGGGATACTTTCTGGAGGAATATATCTACCAGCTTTGGACTGAATATTTTCCCTTCTTGCCTTTTCAAGAATTTTTCCAATTTTGGTAAAACTCTTGAAATGTTTGAGTATGGCTGTTCCGTATCTGCGTTGTTTATTATGAAAATATCTATTCTGTCGGCCAGATTGACTATTGCAGCACTAAAAGGTATGTCTTTATTCTCAATAGCTTCCTGATATGAATAGTGATGGTACTTGACAATTTTGGCTATTTTTGAAAAATAGGGAAATTTTCTCAGGAGCTCGTACCCTACTTCCGCATGAAGATGAACTTTTCTTGTTTCTTTAGCAGAAGGATTTTTGAGAAGAGCAACATCTTCTCTTATGTGGACGAGCAGAAGACCTATGTCGTGTAGTAATCCTGCAACTAACAGGTTGTACAAGAACTCATTGGAAAAACTGATTTCCTTACCTATTAGATAAGATATAAAAGCAACTCTGTAGTTGTGGTTATTTATCGCCGGGTCAGAGAGGCCGTTCATTGAGGATATGGCAAGCAGAAATTTTGATATATCAATGGTTTGCCCGAGCGCCATCATTTTAAGCCCCTCCCTATTTTTAATTATATTGCATTATACATCTTTTTAGCGATAAAAAAAGATAGGAAGCAACTACTGGCTTTAGCTATAAAGCACAGGTTATTTGAACTGTTTTACCTTAAAGGCTGATATTTTCCAAGTATTAAGTATAGATGTTTTTCCATTTCAGAGGCCTTTTCTTTATCAAGGATTATAATTTCTTCTGAATCGCTCATCGGGATTAGGAAAACTGTACCTTCCTTCATGAAATATCTTCTTATTTCTTTTTTTCCTTCTTTTGATATCAGAACTTTTTCACCATTTTTTAGAGACTTCAGGGGCACTTTGGCCACTAATAGTATGTCACCGGCTTTCACTACGTTGCATAAGTCCTCTTTAATTTCTATCCATAAAGCTTGATATGGAATATTCCCTTCTGGGTAGTGTGGAAATTCAATTTTCTCAATTTTTTTGTTATTGATTTTATATTCTATGTTTTGTTCTTCCTTAAAAAAATATTCTGGGGAGGTGCCAAGAATTTTGGCCAGTCTTATAACATATTCGGCTTTTGGCTCCCTCAATCCTGATTCCCACCTTGCATAACTTACCGGATGTACTCCCAGTATTTCTGCCAGCTCTTCTTGAGTTAGATTTTTTTTCTTCCTTAGTTTTCTCAGTTTTGAAGGATCAAACTTTTCCATAAAGCCTTCCCTGTATTTCGCTTATTGATGTTTCACTTTCTTTCTAAAACAATTTCTGCTGCTTATTGAAAATTGTTATCATTAATGGCCTTTTGTTTTCGCTGTTTCAATGTGTAACGTAAATTTAGAAAAATTTTTCGGAAAAGCCAATAACCGTGAGGCTGGATAGGAAAGCCGATAGGTTATAGTTGGAAAGTTGCATTCTATCGCTTGAGATTTTAAAAATTTAATCGGGACTTATGTTTACAGGAAGTGGCGCGCCCGGCAGGGATCGAACCTGCGACCTCGAGATTAGGAATCTCGCGCTCTATCCTACTGAGCTACGGGCGCAGCACTAAGGAAATATAGCTTTTTTTGTTCTAAATTCAACCTACCACAGCGGTGTTCTACATATAATTTCACTTCTCTGAGGTCCTGTGGATACAAGTGATACGGGGATTCCTATGAATTCTTCTATAAATTTAATGAATTCTTTTGCGTTTTCCGGAAGTTTATTAAACTCTTTTACATGTGTAGTCTCTGTATGCCAACCCGGTAGTGTTTCATATACTGGTTCTACAGATTCAAGTTCTTCTACTGTTGATGGGAAACTATCAACGGTTTTTCCATTTAGCCTGTATCCGGTACATACTTTTATCTCTTCAAATGCATCAAGAACGTCAAGTTTTGTGATTACAAGGGAATCAAGATCATTGACTGTTGTAGAGTATTTCACAGCAACAAGGTCTAACCAGCCGCACCTTCTTGGCCTTCCCGTTGTTGAGCCGTATTCGTGTCCCCTTGCCCTTAAAAGCTCTCCTAACTGGCAGCCAAGTTCTGTCGGGAAGGGTCCGCTTCCCACTCTTGTCGTGTAAGCTTTTGCAATTCCCGCTACCTTCTGAATCTTCTTGGGGCTTATGCCTGTTCCGGAAGCTATACCTAAAGCCGAAGAGTTTGAAGATGTAACAAACGGGTATGTTCCTGCATCTATATCAAGTAGTGTTGCTTGTGCACCTTCAAAAAGAACGTTTTTTCCTTCATCAATGGCTCTATTTAAAAAGGATATTGTGTCGGCCACAAAAGGTTCAAGCTTTTCAAAGGCACGTATGGTTGATGTGTATATTTCATCAGCGTTTAAGTCGGGTTCGTAGCCGTAAACATACTTGAGGATTATGCTCTTTTCTTTAATATTTTCTACAAGCCTTTTCTTAAAGGTTTCCGGTTTCTTAAGGTCTGCAACCCTTATACCCATTCTTCCGGCCTTGTCCCTGTATGCAGGCCCAATACCTTTTAGTGTTGTTCCTATTGAGCCGTCGCCTTTTTTAGCTTCCGAGGCAGCATCAAGTTGTTTATGATATGGAAGTATTATGTGTGCTCTTTCAGACAGGAGAATTCTTCCTTCTACAGATTTACCTACTCTTTTTATGAACTCTATTTCGTTTATGAGAGCTTCAAGATCTATTACCATTCCGTTCCCTAAGACACATACTTTGTTATCGTGGAGAATTCCGGAGGGTAAAAGGTGAAGGACGTACTTGTTGCCGTTTATTACGACGGTGTGTCCGGCGTTATTACCGCCCTGAAATCTTGCTATGATATCTGCCCTGTCTGAAAGGATATCTACAATCTTGCCCTTTCCTTCGTCGCCCCACTGGGTTCCTACTATTCCAAGAGTTGCCATTAATGTTCCTCCAGGCTTTCTATTATCTTCTCTACAGTTTCTTCAATCGTTTTGCCTTCCTCAATTACCTTTCTAAACTTCCGTCCCGTTATGATTACCCTGTTGCTTTCATCCTGCGGATTGAGGACAATAGCATATTTGAATCCTTTGTTGAAGGCCACATCTATTGAGGCTTCCACAGGCCTTTTAACGATGTCCCTTGCAACCTTATATCCCTTTTTCCTGAGCAGTTTTGCAACTTCATAGGCCTTTTTCAGTTCTTTCCTCATGTCTATTATATAAATATCACAGGGAAGTTGGAGGTTAAGCGTTTCTTTCCTTTTTAAGAGCTGATATATGCGATCTATTCTGATTGCCGCTCCTGTTGCTGGAAGATTTCTCCCAAAACTTTTAACGAGACTGTCGTATCTTCCGCCGTTTCCAAGAGATATACCTGAAAGGGGGTGAAATATTTCAAATGTTATGCCACTGTGGTACTTCATACCCCTTCTTTCTGAAAGGTCAAAGATTATGTTGCCTTCGAACCCGTAGGTTTTTAGTATTTCGAACATCTCTTTTAATGTTGATACGGCTATTTTTGCCCTTTCATTGCTGAAGATATCAAGAGCTGTGTCGAGTATCTCAGCTTTTCCATAGAGTTCCAGAAGTTTTTCCACCTTTTTTCTTCTTTCTTCTTCAAAGTTGTTTTCATCCATGAATATTTCTATACCTGAAAGGTCTTTATGGGAAAGGAGTTTGATGAATCTCATCTTGTCATCGTTTTCAATTTTAATCTCTTCCAGAACTCCATCTATAAATTCAACGTGTCCTA
The DNA here is from genome assembly GCF_027028515.1 of Desulfurobacterium sp. Classification (NCBI taxonomy): domain Bacteria; kingdom Pseudomonadati; phylum Aquificota; class Aquificia; order Desulfurobacteriales; family Desulfurobacteriaceae; genus Desulfurobacterium; species Desulfurobacterium sp. Next base: position 4,502 of record NZ_JALVIW010000052.1, read on the forward strand.
TGTCAATCTGAAATGATTTGAGGCCCAGATTTCTGAGTATGTCAACGATAATGCTTACAACTTCGGCATCAGCTTCTATGTCATTTACACCGATAAGTTCAAAACCGAATTGAGGAAATTCTCTGTTTCCCTTCGTATCTCTAAAGATGTTTCCTTTATAGTAGAACCTGAAAGGTGGTTCTTCGTTTTTGAAGGATGCTGCTACGATTCTTGCAATTTGTGGTGTAAAGTCCGGGCGGACAGATATCAGCTTTCCGGTCTGTTTATCAACAAGTTTGAAGGCAAGTTCTTCAAACTGCTCATCTATCTTTTTAAATGTTGCAAGGTACTCTATTGTGGGTGGAATAACGGGAAGGTAGCCCCACTGCTGTGCAACTTCTTCCATTTTCTTAAAAATGTGGCCTATTTCAAGGGCTTCTTTAGGCAGATGTGTTTTAAATCCTCTTGGAATCTCAGTTTCTCTCATTTTTCATCCTTATTTAAAGGTTTTAAAATCCTAAATATTTAACTATCTCTTTCTCATCAGCAGGCAATGTAACCGGTTTTACGCCCATTGACATAGCCGTATCGGGATCTTTAAGACCGTGTCCAGTTAATGTGCAGACAATAACGTCGCCTTTTGAAAAGAGTTTTTTCTCTCTGTTGGCTTTGATTACGCCTGCTATTGATGCTGCAGAGGCCGGTTCGCAGAAGATTCCTTCCGTTCTTGCAACCAATCTGTACGCTTCAAGAATCTCTTCATCGGTTACCATATCTATGAGACCGCCAGATTCTTCTGCTGCATTTTCAGCTCCTTCCCAACTGGCCGGATTTCCTATACGAATAGCTGTTGCTATTGTTTCGGGATTTTTAACAGGATGTCCAAGAACGATTGGTGCTGCACCTGCTGCCTGCCAGCCGCACATTTTAGGTTTGGATAGAACTTTTCCAGCTTCGTAATACTCCTTGTAGCCCATCCAATAGGCTGTTATGTTGCCTGCGTTTCCGACGGGAATAAAATGGAAATCAGGTGCTCTTCCAAGCTGTTCGCATATTTCAAAAGCTGCCGTTTTTTGTCCCTGCAATCTGTAGGGATTTATTGAGTTGACAATTGTTATGGGATAGTTTTTTCCTATGTCTCTGACTATATCAAGGGCTTCGTCAAAATTTCCTTTTATCTGAATTACTTCTGCACCGTACATTACTGCCTGTGAAAGTTTTCCGAGGGCTATTTTCCCCTCGGGTATTAAAACTACCGCTTTTATTCCTGCTTTTGCAGCATACGCTGCAGCTGCAGCAGAGGTGTTGCCGGTAGAGGCACATATTACGGCTTTCGCGCCGTCTTCCATCGCTTTTGAGACGGCCATGGTCATTCCTCTGTCTTTAAAAGAGCCGGTAGGATTCAAACCTTCATATTTAAGGTATATTTTAATGTCAGGATTAATTGCGGCAGCTAAGTTGTCAGCTTCTATAAGGGGTGTGTTTCCTTCTCTTAGTGTTATAACCGGCGTTTTTTCGGTTACAGGTAAAAATTCTCTGAATTCTTCTATTACTCCTCTCCATAGTTTCATCTAACTTTACCTCCATTTTCAAGCCCGTTTCAGCTCCAGAAGTGAATTATATAAAAACTCTATATTTGTTAAAATTCCAGTAAGCTTTAATTTTTCGGAGGCGGTAATGTTTGAAGGAATACATGTTGCCATACCAACCCCTTTTAAAGATGGAAGGGTTGATGAAAGGGCGTTGAGGGAGCATATAGAGTTTCTTATAGAAGGCGGTGTGAACGGCATCGTTCCCTGTGGAACGACAGGGGAGTCCGCCACTCTTTCCTATGAAGAGCACGAAGAGGTTATAGCTATTACAATTGACCAGGTAAGAGGGAGAGCTAAAGTTATAGCTGGTACAGGTTCCAACTCTACCAAGGAAGCGATAGAACTTACAGCTTACGCAAAAGAAGCAGGTGCTGATGGAGCACTCCTCATTACACCTTACTACAATAAGCCCAGTCAGGAAGGTCTTTACCGTCATTTTAAGGCAATTGCTGAAGCCGTGGATATCCCCATTGTTCTATACAACGTTCCTGGTAGAACCGGTGTTAACATGCTTCCGGAAACGGTTGCAAGGTTGTCAGTTATGGAAAACATTGTTGCAATTAAAGAGGCTACTGGAAGTACGAATGTCGCAACCGAAATTGTTAACCTTTGTGGTGATAAGATAGAGGTTCTATCAGGTGATGATCTTACGTTTTATCCGTTGCTTGCCGTTGGCGGGAAAGGTGTGATTTCTGTTACGGCAAACATTGTTCCAGACAGAATGGTGAAAATGTATAGAGCCTTTGTAAAAGGTGATATTGATGAGGCAAGAAGGCTTCATCTATATCTTTATCCTCTGCATAAAACGATGTTTATTGATACAAATCCTATTCCCGTTAAAACGGCGCTTTCAATGATGGGAAGGATGGAAAAAGAGTTTAGGTTGCCTCTGTGTCCGACAACGCCAGAGAAAGAGGAGATTATAAGAAAAATGCTAAAAGAGAAGGGGGTGCTCTAAATGGGTGTTCAGATAAGTTACGCAGATATGGAGCGTCTCCTCTATCAGTTTGAGTTCCGGAAAAAAGATGTCGATAACCTTAAAGAGATCGGTTATATGCTTATCTCTTTTAAAGATGAATTTGTAGAGGCTTTTTCCAATCAGCTTTTAAAGTATGATGAGGCTTCAAAATACATTTCGGAAGATGATTTAAAAAAGATAAGGGATGAACTTATTCACTGGTATGAGCAGCTCTTTTCTGGTAAGTATGATTCGGAGTATCTTACTTACATACTGAGAATTGCCAAGATTCACGCTGACCTTGGAATTCCTACAAATCTTATCGTAGCTATGATGAATTTTGTGAGACGGTTTTGTACTAAGAGAATTGTTAAGGTGCTTGTTGAACAGAAAGGTGAGGGATGTACTCTTATAGAGGAATATACCCGCTCTCTCTCAAAACTTATTGACCTCCACCTTTCCGTTATGCTCTCTTTCTATATAGATCATGAAATGAGAACGTTCATTGAGGCAGATCCCGCTGAAAAGTTTGTTATAAGGTTTACGAAAAAGTTTGCCTTTGTTATGGATGTTGCAATTATTTTGGGTTTGATGGTTCTTGGCATTGTGGTGGCAGGTCTTTTTGTTACGGATGTTGCCCATTTCTTCCATGGAGATCTTTCTCACGGTCTGATATCTGCTCTTGGTGATCTGCTTATCTTGTGGACTGTTCTTGAGCTTCTCAACAGTGAGATAAAGTTTATGATGGGTGGAGAGCTTGCAGTTAGTGCGTTCGTTAGTGTGGCGCTTGCTGCAACCATCAGGGAGGCTCTTGTTCTTTCTCTTGAACACACAAAACCTGTTTCTTTTAAGCTTGGTATAGGTGCGTTAATTCTTATTTTAGGCATTGTTTACGGTATTGTTAAATGGTTTGAGTATAAGAGAGGTGATTGATGGTAAAAGTTGCTGTTAATGGTGCTAATGGTAGAATGGGAAGGCTTATCTCTTCTCTTGTAAAGTCTGAAGATGGTATGGAGCTTGTTGGAGTTCTTGAGAAGCCAGATTCGCCACTTATAGGAAAGCCTTTTGACGAAAAGTTAAGTTTTGTTTCATCCCTGTCGGAAGTTGATAAAAAACCTGATGTTGTAATAGACTTCACCGTTCCGCCTGCGACTCTTGGACTTTTGAAAGAAGCTGAAAAGAATAATGTTGCACTTGTCATAGGAACGACGGGATTTAAGCCAGAAGAGGTTAAAGAGATAGAAAGAATTGCCCGGAACGTTCCTGTAGTTTTTTCGCCAAACATGAGTCTTGGTGTGAACATACTCTTTAAAATTGTTGGTGAAGTTGCAAGGGTCTTGAAGGATAAGGGCTACGATATAGAGATATTTGAAATTCACCACAGGTTTAAAAAAGATGCCCCTTCAGGTACTGCTATGAGGCTCGCTGAAGTTATAGCAGAGGCAGTTGGTAGAAACCTTGAAGATGTTGCTGTTTACGGCAGGAAAGGTTTTGTCGGAGAGAGGAAACCCGAAGAGATAGGTATCCTTGCAGCCAGAATGGGAGATGTAGTTGGAGACCATACGGTCTTTTTTGCCACACCCGGCGAGAGGATAGAGCTAACCCACAGAGCCACAAGCAGAGAGACTTTTGCTAAAGGTGCTGTTGTTGCTGCAAAGTGGGTTTTTGGAAGACCGGCAGGTCTTTACACTATGTTTGATGTTCTTGGTATTTAAGGGAGGATAGATGTTTGAACTTATTCCTGCGGTTGACATAAAAGGTGGTAAATGTGTAAGACTCTACAGGGGAAGGGCCGATGCAGTGAAGGAGTACTTTGAAAATCCTGTTGATGCTGCACTTCTGTGGCAGGATAAAGGGGCAACAAGGCTTCACGTTGTGGATCTTGATGGAGCTTTTGATGGTGTCCCAGCCAATATTAGAATAGTTGAAGAGATTGTTAAAAGACTTTCCATACCTGTTCAGTTTGGCGGAGGTGTCAGGACTATAGATGCTGTAAAGGCCTTAAAAGATATAGGCGTTGACAGAATTATCGTTGGAACTGTTGCTGTTGAAAATCCTGAACTTTTCCTTGAGATAGTTGAAACCTTTCCAGGTGGTATGGTTTTAGGTGTTGATGCAAAGGATGGTTTTATGACAACGAGGGGATGGGTGGAGAAAACGGATCTGAAAGCGGTTGATTTTGCTAAAAGGTACGAGAATATCTCTATCTGGGGATTTGTTTACACCGACATCTCAAGGGATGGGACTCTTGAAGGACCAAACTTTGAAGAGGTGGCTAACTTTGCAAAGAGTGTTAGAAAACCAGTCATAGCCTCCGGTGGGATTGCTACGGAAGATGATGTTATCCGTCTTTCCAAAATTCCGAATGTGGTTGGTGCTATTACGGGGAAGGCACTTTATGAGGGTGCGATAGATTTTGAATCGGTTATAAAAAAGCTGAAAGGTGATTTATGAAAAAGGTTGCCGTTATAAGTCTTGGATGTCCCAAAAATCTTGTTGATACTGAACATATGGTGGGTCTTTTAAAGGCCACAGGGGACGTGCTTTTTGTTGATAACCTTGAGGATGCGGACATTATTATCGTTAATACCTGTGGATTCATCACCCCTGCTAAAGAGGAGTCTATAGACGAAATACTAACGGCTATTGAGGAGAAAAAAAGAGACCCGGAGAAAAAAGTTGTTGTTGCAGGATGTCTCTATCAGAGATACAGAGATGAACTTAAAAAAGAGCTTCCAGAAGTAGATGTTTTTATAGGTGTTGATGAACTTGAGAGGAGTGTTGAAAAGATACTTGATAGACAGTTTCAACCTGAAAAGCCATTTCTTTATAGACATATTCTCACGCCACCCCATATAGCCTATCTTAAAATTGCTGAAGGATGTTCAAACAACTGTACCTACTGCGCTATTCCCCTTATAAGGGGACCTTACAGGAGCCGTCCTGAGGAAGAGATTATTGAAGAGGCAAGACTTCTTGCCAAGAAAGGCGTTAAAGAACTTTACGTTATAGCTCAGGATACGACTGCCTACGGTATGGATAGGAAGGATAAAAACGGTTTGCTGAAGCTTTTGAAAAAGCTTGAAGCGGTTGAAGGAATTGAGTGGATAAGACTTATGTACACCTATCCTTCTCACATTACCGATGAGTTGATAGATTACATCGCAAGTAGTGAAAAGGTTCTTCACTATCTTGATGTTCCGTTTCAACATGTTACGGATAAAGTTTTGCTTTCAATGGGGAGAAAGTATTTTCGTAAATACATAGATGAGTTGGTAGATAAGATAAGGACAAAGATTCCGGATGTTACGTTAAGAAGCACATTTATCGTTGGTTTCCCTTCTGAAACGGAAGAGGATTTTGAGCAGCTTGTTGAATTTCTAAAAGAGAAGAGGCTTGTCTGGGTTGGTTTTTTCAAGTACTCAAGAGAAGAGGGCACTGCTGCTTACAATATGGGAGACCTTCCCGAGGATATTAAAGATTCGAGGCTTAACTTTTTAGAGGAAGTTCAGTATTCCATCTTTGAGGAGAACAACAGAAAGCTCATCGGCAAAAAGCTGAGACTTATCGTTGACGGTCCGGCGGAGGATATGGAAGGTTATGTTGAGGCAAGGAGTTACAGAAATGCGTACGAGGTTGACGGGATAGTTTACTTGAAAGGAAATTATGAGCCGGGCACATTTGTTGATGCGCAGATAACCGCACTTGCCAGTAATGTTGACCTTATCGCCGAACCGATTGAGTGAACGGAGAAGAGTTATGGAAGAGCAGTTTAAGGTTAATAAAACCTATGAAGAAATAAATGAAAAGATAAGGCGGGGCGAAGCGGTTGTCGTAACCGCCGAAGAGATGATTGAAATTGTTGAAGAGATGGGCGTTGTAAAAGCTGCCGAGGAAGTGGATGTTGTTACCACAGGTACTTTCGGTGCGATGTGCTCTTCAGGTGCCTTTTTGAATGTAGGTCATACAAGGCCTAAAATGAAGATGGAAGAGATCTACCTTAACGGCGTTCCTGCCTACGGTGCCCTTGCTGCTGTTGATCTTTACATTGGAGCAAGTGCCCTTCCTGAAAATGATCCTCGAAACGAGGTTTATCCCGGTAGGTTTGAGTATGGAGGTGCTCATGTTATAGAAGAGTTAATTGCAGGTGAGGATATAGAACTTGAGGCGTATGCCTACGGCACCGATTGTTATCCGAGGAGAGAGATTAAAAAGATTATTAACATAAAAACCGTTCGAGATGCTATCTTGTGCAATCCAAGGAACTGCTATCAGAACTATAACGTTGCAGTTAATAAATCTTCCAGAACGATTTATACCTATATGGGGATACTTCGTCCAAACATGGGAAATGCCACGTACTCAAGTGCCGGACAGTTGAGTCCGCTTCTCAATGATCCATTTTTTGAAACGATAGGTATCGGAACGCGGATATTCCTGGGCGGCGGGGTTGGATATATCGCTTTTCATGGAACGCAACATGCACCTTTTGGCGTGAGGAGAACCCAAAAAGGACAGCCCGTTGAGGGAAGCGGTACCATAATGACTGTTGGCGATATGAAGCAGATGAGTACCGATTTCATAAGGGCTGCTTCAATTATTGGTTACGGTGTTTCTCTCTTTGTCGGGATCGGGATTCCCATACCTATACTTAATGAGAGGATAGCTTTTTATACTTCCGTTAAAGATTCCGAAATACTTGCACCTGTTTACGACTACTCTTCCGATTATCCGAGCGGTGAAGCGGTCGAACCGATAGCTTATGTTAACTATGGTGACCTGAGGAAGGGGCAGATAGAGATAAACGGCAAGAAAATTCAGACGTGTCCTCTCTCTTCCTACTACAAGGCAAGGGAGATAGCAAACATTTTGAAAGATTGGATAAAAGAGGGGAGGTTTGAAATTTCAAGGCCTGCAGAAAGACTTCCCGCACCAGAGCCAGACGTGAAGATTGAGTATGACGAGAGAAAGTAAAAGGGGGCTCTAAAGCCCCCTTGCTGTTAAACGGGTCTTCTATGAACGGCTTTTATGAATGTATCCATTGCCGCTTTCACGGATGTTCCATACTCTATCCTGTATCCCATCCTTGTTAAGGCAAACTCAACAGCTTCAAGTTCTGTCAAAAGGT
>NZ_JALVIW010000053.1:0-33564 GCF_027028515.1 Desulfurobacterium sp.
CTCTACTACCTCTACAAAGTCAGGAATTTCTCCACCTTCAATAAGAGATTCTAAAAGAAGAAGAGTTTTATTAACTGCTTCCTCCTTTCTCTTCAAAATTTTCTCAACACTTGCAAAAGGAAAACCTTCAACTTTATTCCTTGTTCTAATTATAAAAATTTCCTTATTAAAGCGCAAACACACTACACCTCTTCCATTTCCAGCACTTGAAGCAACAGAGATGTTTACGCCCAATTTTTCTTTTATAACTCTGGAAAGAATAAGTGTTACGTTTACATTTTCCACTTCATCATAGACCTTTATTCCGTTGACGTGAGCACGAGGTGGGGGAAGCATCACTCCCAAAATTTCTTCTATAGAATAGACGGAAGGCAGAAACATAACGGCGGAAACGGAAATTGGTAATTTGTTCTTAACATAAGGAGCAGAAAGTTTATGAACACCCATACCAATTTCACAATGGGTAAAACACTCAATCGAGGCAAAAGTCAGAGTACGGGAAACCGACATCAACAAACTCCGTATCAACAAAATCTTTTAGGCGGTTAGCAAATTCTACCATTCCGGGAATTTCAGTTTTGTAGTGAGAAGCATCTATAAAACCCATTTTAGCCGCTCTTAATCTGCAAGCCGTATGATGGACAAGATCACCGGAAACAGCAATATCAATATTAAACTTGAAAAGATTCTGAATAAAATCAGAAAAGTTAAAACCACATCCGCTGAACACAGCGACTTTTTCTGTCTTCTCAGGAAGATGATAAAAAACTTTCCTTAAATTAAGAACCTTCATAACCTTCTCTAAAAATAGCTCTGGCGATATCTCTATCATCCCATACATTCCAAAACGATTATCATCAAAAAAAGAAAGGTTTCCCAAACCTAAAATATTCCCAAGCGCGTAATTACATCCCCAATCTATTCGGTCAAGAGGTGTATGAACAACAAAAACGGGAAAATTAGGATTAAAAGAGGGTTTGTGGTGAGCAACAACAACATCAAATTTAGAAAAGTCAAAATCATGTGGAACATCAACAACAACAGCTACATGTTCTACTTTTCCAGGTCTAAAATCAGCAACCCATCCGTAAAAATCCCCGGCAACAGCGTAAGACTCAGGAACAATTTCTCTTACAATCTTTTCAAAATTTTGCCAGTTCAAATTTCATCTCCTGTAAAATCCCATTTAAAACGTCCTCAAAATAGTTAGCCTTAAAGTTTCCACCGTTTTTTACTGAAGCGGTAACCGCCGGAATCTCCATAACATCAAGAAAACCACGACTACTTTTTGCATTAAACAACAACGACTCAGCAAAAAAGAGATTAGGCACAGCGTAAAGAACATCATTAAACTTTTCTATCTCAACAGAAATTTTTCTTACTGTATGAATCGTTAAGGTCATAGTTCCTGATGTCTTTCCCCTGTAATCCATTTTAAGGAAAAAGTCCGGCTTCTTTTCTGTTTCAAGAGCCTCAAGTCCAGAAGGTTCCTCTGAAATAATAACTTTTCCTTTGAATTTCCCTGCCTGACCCCGACTAACATCAATCCCCCCAAAACCTGTAAGGTCAATAATAACGTCAAACTCTTCCCTTTCAGGCTTATTGAAAGGAGAAAGAGCCATAACACTTTTTTCTTTATCATACAGGAAAATTTCTCTAAAATTATTTTTCAAATATTCAGCAATAAATATTCCATCAAGATAACCACCAATTACAAGGAGTGAATCACCTTTGAACTCTTTAAGCACTTCTGCCTTTTTTTTAGCTATTTTTTTGGCAACATCCAAAACAGTGAAAGATGAATAAACCGTTCGTGTCCTGTTTGTTATACCTTTGTGAACAGGAACCATGCCAAGTCTTTTCAAAAGTCTAAAAACATCAAAGAAAAGTGCCGTTTCCAAAGATAAGCCATGAATGTGATGAGGGGGCGAGGTTACAGCCGATATAACATTTCCATAAACATCAATCAAAATCGTCAACGCCCCGCTCCCAGGAAGTCCAAGCCTTCCTCTGGCAATGTAAAAATCACACTCCCCAAAGTAACGCCCTGATAGTGCTTTGGACAGTGAAGGCATCTGCTCCAAATCAAAAATGTCGGTAGGAACACAAATCTGAATAACATTTTTAACACCAAACATACCAAGAGTATTTTTGAAAATTGAAAACTTTTTATGATTGTCCGTTACAACCCCAAACTTACCATCAAGTAAAAGCTTTTTCAGAGCTTCTGTCTCTTCAGGTTTGTCACCTTTTCGGATACCGTTAAGGGATTCTTCAAAAGCTTTTTTAAACAGAGAGCGGCTTTTTCTCCACATTTGTTTTAATCCCGTGTTTTTCAAGGAGTGGTAGAATTTCTTCAAGGACACCCACAACAGGTGAACCAACACCTTTCACAACTAAAGGATAACCTGCTGGAATAACCGTCGCAATGTTCGTAGCACCAGCTCTAATCGCAGGAATAAGTCCTTCCATTAAAATAGTGGGAAAAGGAACCGTCAACCTTCTCAGGCTATTTATATGCTCTTTTACCCTTTTTATAACGTCTAACTGTAACGATAAAGACGCAGGGGGATTCTTTTCCATTGGCGTATTTTTATAAGGTCTAAATCCCATAACTGGAACTTCTTCTACTTCCAATTCTTTTAAAAATTCAATATGCTTCTCTCTATCTTCTTCAGATTCACCAATACCCACAAGAATGCCACTTGAAAGTTCAACACCCTGTTCTTTAACCTGGTAACAAACCTTCATTCGTTTTTCAAGAGAGTCATCTGGCTTTAGCTTTTTAAAAAGTCTGGGATTCATGGTTTCGAGATTACAACATATCGTATCAACACCTGCACCTTTCAATAACTTTATCTTCTCAGTATCTAAATCACCACCAATATTTATCAAAACCCTTAAAGATGTATTTTCTTTTACAATCTCAAGAGCGGACAGAACTTTTTGAAAATTTCCATACCCAGCAGAAAGACTCACCCTCTTTATTCCATTCCTTTCTATAAAAAGTGCCGCCCTCTTTATCTCTTCTCTCTTCTTACTTGTAAGATAGAAATACCCTTCAACAGAAGTGCCCACCGCAAATCCGCAGTAGGCACACTTTCTCTTAAAACTACAATAATTACTAATATGTATTGTCGAAGTAATTTCTACCATAAATGTTAAACACCAAGCACTGACGTAATCCTATCTATCGCATCCTCAACTTCTATGTTGAGAAGACCAATATTGGCATCAGATTTTATCACACATACGAGAATAGCCCTCTTCCCGGCCTTTTTAGAAAGGATATTTTGTTTCGAACATCTGATGAGTGCATCCTCAAAATCTCCAGCTTCAACAACTTTTGAAAGTCTTTCAGATGTACCAACAACCGCTGCAGCCATAGCTGCAAGCTTTTCAGCGCTTAAACCGCCTTTAAGCATTGTTGAAACGACAACCTGACCATCAGGTGTCGCTACAAGAGCACCGAGCATATCAGCGCCAAGTGAATCAGCAAGATCTGAAAGTATTTCTTCTAACATTTCTCTTTTGCTTGCCATAATTCCTCCCCTATCATGTTAAGCATAAAAATTATTCTCTGTCTGAAACACCTTCATAAAACTTCTTCCAGGATTCTCTTAGAATACCCTTGAGAACATCGTCACCAACAAGATCTTCCATATATTCAACAAGCATTGGTGACGGTGCTGACATATAAACAGCTTCTGAAGGTGCAAAACTTTCTGCCTCTTTCACAAGCTCAGGAACTATTTCGCCAATTTTCTCAAGAAGTTCTGAAGCTGTTACGGTCATTGGCTGCACATCTCTGTCAAGAATCATTGACTTTAAGGAATCTTTCATAGCGTCAACGTTGAGAAGTTTTATTAAACCACCGAGGCCGTACTTTGCAACCAGACTTGAAACAACTTGAAGAGATTGAGCAATTTGAAATTCCGTCATTGAACGTTTAGTTTTCAATACATCTCTTGCAACTCTATAATATTCAATCGCTCCAGTGAAAGCAATCGCTGTCGTAACAATACCCATATCACCAACAGCTGAAACAAGCTCAGCAGGAAGGAGATAAACTTTTTTACCTGCATCAATGGCAAGATTTTTTAACTTATCAATCTGTTCATCTGTAACAATAGGTTTCCTCAAAAGTTCATTCGTTGCAATCAGATAATGCTGATGTTGTGGAGTACCTGGAATAGCTGCAGGATGCATGGTTGAAAATCCAATATCTTCTCGCCCTTCCATAAAAATAGCATTCTGGAGATAAGAATTGAGAACAAGGATTGACATAGTACATGTAGTACAAATAACTGCATCTTCTGCCAGATAAGGAAGTATATTCTCAGCTATTTTAAAAGTCACACCACCTCTAAAAGGTGTAAAAAGAATGGCAATTTCTGCATCTTTCGCTGCTTCCACATCATCAGTCGTAAGCTTCACTCCTGCAGTTTCAAGTTTTGACTTTATATCAACCGGAACTCTATCCAGGTGAGGGTCTGCCAACGTTACATTATGCCCGGCCTGAGCAAATTCAAGCGCCATTGCTGAACCGCCGTACGGGGGGCTACCACCAAGTCTTTCAGGAACATTTAATTTATAAAGATAGTAGTTGAGACTTCCAAAGCCGTAAACCGTGACTTTCATATTCCACCTCTCTCCTTAAAAGGTTTCCCCGGATTTTATTGTAACATAAGCATTAGCAACTTAATATTTAGCGTTATTTTTATAGTATCTCTCTTTTTCAGAATATATGCAACCGCAGTACTGCTGTCTGTAAAGATTATACTCCTTTGACTTTTCTATCCCCTCTCTCCATCCCTTTCTAAAATCTCTATAAAGAAATTTAACACCAAATTTCGATGCAGCAGATTCTGCACACATTTTCATTATTTCATGATTTTGGTATTTACTGTAAAGTAAAACAGAGTTGAGGTAAAAAAATCAAATTTCCCCTTTTTAGCAACACTCGCAGTCATTTCAAAACGCATTGAGTAACATATTTGACACCTGATGGGTCTCTCCTCTCTGTAAACCACCGCCCTAAGCCACTCTTCAAGGGGATACTTATTAATATAAATAATCTTGATTTTAGTGATTTCTTCAAATTTTTTAACTGTTTCAAGCCTTTTTAAAAATTCAGTGTATGGATGAATATTAGGATTATAAAAAAGACCATAAACTTCAAAATCTTCTTGTTTTAAAACTTCCAAAGGATAACAGGCACACGGCGCACAACAGATGTGGAGAAGAACTCGCTTCACTTTTCAAGCTCCACATCAAGGTCGGTTTTTATGGTGTTACCACCCTCTTTATTTGCAAGTTCTAAAGCCTCAAGAGCCTTCGTTATAAGATCCGTCTCATCCATGTCTTTTCTTGCAACAGCAGCTCCAACACTTACCGTTACCTTCAAAGTTTTTCCGTTAATACTGATCAACATATCCTCTATTGATTTTCTTATACGTTCACCTATCCTTATAGCATGCCCAAATGTTACACCAGGTAACAAAATTCCAAAAATGCTGTCATCATAATAAGCCACAACATCATTTACTCTTAAGAGTTTCTTTAATTTTCGAGCCACTTCTTGAAGAACTATTTTTCCTGCCTTTTCCCCTTCACCCTTTACAATTTCTTCAAACTTATCTAATTTAACCATTAAAACAGCAAATGGATAATTTCTCGATTCAAAATCATCAAACATATCCTTTAACACTTTCTCAAAACTCTTTTTGCTTGCAATTTCCGTAAGAAACTCTACCAAAACGTTTTTCTCAGACTCATCAAGTTTCTCAGATACTTTCTCAATTTCCTTTCTTGACTCTTGAAGTCTCTTTCTCAAAGTTTCATTTTGAAGTTTTATATCATTCAACGCTTTTACAACCGTCTCTAACATAGCTCTTAAATTTTCATCAGATAAAACTTCTGTGGTTTTTTCCACTTTTTCAGCGTGATTTTCTATTATTTTGTTATGATTATCTATATCTCTCAAAACTTTTTCAATTTCGGCAGTTACCTCTTCCGCTATTTGCCTTATAAATTTTCGATCTGCTTTGTTTATTTTTAAAATGGCAGTTTCAATAACAGATTCATCTGGATATTTCTCCTTAAAAATACCCATTATTTCAGGATCTGATAGATCTTTGCCTGTTTCATGTAAATAGCAGAAAATATCAAACCACAAATAGTAATTTAGCGGGGTAAGAGGGATTCCATTCCTTACAAGAAACTTGATCTCTTCTTTAGCAATAACAAAAATTTTTTGATAATCCGATAGAGATAAACCATCACCAGAATTTATCTTTTTCATTAATTCACATTCAAACTGATTCACCATAACCTTTCTCCCAGGAAACTTTTATACCGGCTTTCTTCATAGAATTATGAAAAGGCAAACTTCTCTTTGCTATCTTTATATTTACCATATCAGGTTCAAACTGTCTACATATCTCTTTAATAAGACTATCCGCAAAATCTTCAAGATAAATAAATTCTCTCTGTGCATACTCAAGAACTATTCTATAAAGCTTCTCATAATCCACAAATTTTTCAGATTCTACCTCAAGGTCAATTTCTGCTTCAACACCAAGTTTTCTTTCCTCTTCGTAAACTCCGCATTTTAAATGAACTTTACACCCTTTAAGAAACACTTTCGTTTTCTTTTTCATTTGCAATCCTCTCAACCTCTTTCACAAGCCTTTCAATAGCTTCTTTTTCATCAAACTTCCCCACAACTTTCCCATTAACAAAAAAGATGAACTTATCTCCTGCCGCTGCTATTCCAACATCGGCAAAGGATGCCTCTCCAGGACCATTAACCGCACATCCCATAACAGCCACAGAAACAGGTACTTTTATGTGTTCAAGAGCCTCTTCCACCTCGAGCGCAATTTTAGGTAGATCAATCTGACATCTACCACAGGTGGGACAGGAAATAACATCAACACCGTAATTTCTTAAACCAAGTGAAGAGAGAATTTTAAATGCAACTTTTACCTCTATTTTAGGATGTGCCGAAAGGGAAACCCTAACTGTATCGCCAATTCCTTCATAGAGTAGAATCCCTATTCCTGCTGCCGATTTAACAGCCCCTGAAAGAATTGTTCCAGCTTCCGTTATCCCTATGTGGATAGGATAGTCACAGGAAGACGCAAAAAGTTTATTAGCTAAAACAGTGGTTTTAATATCTGAACCTTTAAGAGAAAATTTCATATTTGTAAAACCTTCGTCCTCAAAAAACTTCATGTAACTTAAAGCAGTTTCCGCAAGCGCTTCATCACATGGACGGCCATACTTATTTAAAATCTCTTTTGGCAAAGATCCGGTATTTACACCAATCCTTATTGGAATGCTCCTCTCATTTGCTGCTTTTATTACTTCTCTTACCTTATCCATTCCACCTATGTTGCCAGGATTTATCCTTATCCCGTCAGCCCCTTTCTCTATGGACAGGATAGCTAACTTGTAATCAAAATGTATATCGGCAATGAGAGGGATAGTGATTTCCTTCTTTATGAGAGGAATATTTTCTGCAGCCTCAACAGAAGGAACCGCAACCCTAACAATTTCACATCCAACCCTTTCAAGTTCTTTAACTTGAGCAACTGTAGATTTAAGATCTTCTGTAAAGGTATTTGTCATTGACTGAACAACAATCGGATTGTCACCACCGATAGGAACATTCCCAACTTTTATTACACGACTTTTTCTTCTCTTTATCCACATAAACTCTCCACTTCCCAATTTTACCTAAAAGCCTAAATTTTCATGTTATGAAAGAGATTATAGCTCAAAATTTCTCCAGAGGCGCCAGAAACTACGAACGTTTTGCAATCATCCAAAAAAGGACTGCACAAAATTTATTGAACTTAATATCCAAAGTAAAGTATCAACAGGCCATAGATATTGGCGCTGGTTCCGGTGAACTTGCTTCCAAACTTAAAAACTGCATTGGTGTGGATATTTCACCTCAAATGTGCAAACAGATGGAAGCAAAAGGAATAAAATGTGTATGTGCTGATGCAGAAAATCTGCCTTTTTCCGATGAAACATTTGATCTTGCCGTTTCAAACTTTGCCCTTCAATGGATGAACATTGACAAAGCAGTAAGAGAAACAAGCCGAATTTTGAAAAAAAACGGCGTTTTTGCACTATCCCTTCCCGTAGAAGGAAGTTTATCAAAACTTTTTTCAGCCTGGCAAAAAACTTCTATCCTCTTAAATGGAAAAAAGGATAAACTCTTCAAATTTCCATCAGTAAACGCTATTATATTCTTCACAAAAAAGTACAATTTCCAGATAACCCACAGCACCATAAAAACTGAAAAGTTAGTTTTACCAACTGCATCAGAAGCTTTAGATTACATAAACAAAATAGGTGCAAGAAATCCGTACGGTTTTAAAAAAATAAAAAAGCAATTTTATAAGATCTTCTGCCAGCATTATTTTGACGAAAAAGAACAGGGATACCCAATAACCTACAAAATCCTCACACTACTTTTAAGAAAAGCCTAAATTAATAGATGATAAATCCCGTTTAGGAGGGAAAAACGCTGACTCCAAGAGAAAGAGATATACTGCTAAAAGTAGCTGAGCTCTACATGGAAACGGGAGAACCTGTCGGTTCCAGAACTTTGCAGAAGCGGTTTTCTATGAATATAAGTCCTGCAACTATAAGGAATGTAATGGCAGACCTTGAAGACAAAGGATACCTCTATCAACCTCACACATCCGCTGGCAGATTGCCGACAGACGAAGGAATGAAATATTACATAAATTACCTTTTATTTTCCCTTGGTGAAGTTGATACAGGCATAGCTACAAGAATTATTGATTATATAAAAGCCTCTGGGAAGACTGGATTTGATGAAATATTTTCTGCAGTTCTGAATTTTTTAACAAAATCAACAGGATACATGAGCCTTGGCGCAAATTTCGTAATTGATGCACTAACGATAAAAGAAACTTCCCTTGTAAAAGTCTCCTCATCTAAAGTCCTTGTTGTTATCACGTGCGAACCTGAATACGTTATACATAAAGTTATAACGCTGAAAGCGGAACCTTCAATGCTTGCAAAAATATCCCAGGAATTAACGGCAAAGTTCAAAGGAAAACCCCTTTCAAACGTTAAGAAAGAGCTTGTGAAAGAGATGAATCAGGTCAGAGACGAATTTATGGAGCTATCTTTCAACCTTAATGCGCACCTTTTGAAACTTGTAAATAGTGTTAATGATGTCAGAATTACAGGAGCTTTCAATATCTTTAACAGTGTCAACGAAGATTTTGAAAAAATCCAAGAAATAATTAAAATTCTCGAAGAAAAAAAGAAGCTTTTAGAAACCTTTAGTAAACTGATTGATACAGCTGACAGAGTAACGGTAATTCTTGGTAAAGAAACAGAAATTGAGGCCTTTGAGCCATTCAGCATTGTCGCGGCAAAGTACTCTCTAAAATCAAAAGACGCAGGTATTGTGGGAATCTTAGGCCCAAAAAGGATGGACTACTGTCGAATAATACCTGTCGTAGAAAACGTATCAAGAGCACTCTCTTACATCCTGAGCAAAGACATCAAATAAACTGATATAATTCCATCATTTTCCAGGTATTTTTAGGGAGGTAAAAAGCACAATGTCAGTTAGAGTTAGATTTGCACCAAGCCCAACAGGATTCATGCACGTAGGAAATGCCAGAACTGCCCTTTTCAACTACCTTTTTGCAAAACACAACAACGGAACATTTATTCTCAGAATAGAAGATACTGATACAGAAAGACACAGCGAAGAAGCTGTAAAAGTTATATATGAAGCCCTTAAATGGATGGGACTCGACTGGGATGAAGGACCTGAAAAAGGTGGAAACTACGGCCCTTACAGGCAATCTGAGAGAAAAGAGATTTACAAAAAATACATTGAACTTCTAAAAGAAAAAGATCTTGTATATGAATGTTTCTGCACAAAAGAAGAGCTTGATGCGATGCGTCAGGAACAACTGTCAAAAGGACTACCACCACGATACACAGGGAAATGTCGCCATTTAACAGAAAAGGAAAAAGAGAAATTGAGAGCCGAAGGAAGAAAACCTGTTTTAAGATTTAAAGTACCTACAGGAAAAACAGTAACATGGAAAGACCTTGTTAAAGGCACAATATCTATAAGCTCTGAACAGCTTGGTGGAGACTTTGTAATCGTCCGTTCAAACGGTATGCCAGTTTACAACTTTGTTGTTGTCATTGACGACGCCCTCATGAAAATCTCCCACGTAATAAGAGGTGAAGACCATATCTCAAATACACCAAAACAGATTCTTTTATACGAAGCACTCGGTTTTGAAGCTCCTGAATTTGCCCACCTACCGATGATTTTAGGAGAAGACAGAAGCAAACTTTCAAAAAGACATGGTTCAACATCTGTAGCGGAGTTTAAAGAAAAGGGATACCTTCCAGAAGCATTTACAAACTTCCTTGCACTTTTAGGATGGTACCCAAAAGACGGAAAAGAAATTCTCTCTATGGAAGAACTGATTGAAAGATTTGACATAAAAGATGTAAACAGTTCACCTGCAATATTCAATTTTGAAAAACTCAACTGGATGAACAAGGAATACATAAAAAGCTACGACATTAAAAAGTTAACAAAGCTCATCATTCCATACCTTGAAGAGGCAGGCTACGAAGTTGAAAAATTCGACTTTGACTGGCTGACAAAAGTAGTCGAAGCAACAAGAGACTACTTCACTTTGCTTTCAGACGCACCTACATACATGGAAACCTTCCTGAAAGACGAATTTGAAATAGAAAAAGAGGCTTTAAACTTCATGGATGAAGAGAGGCTAAACGTAGTAAAACACTTTGTGGAAAAGGTTTATCAATTAGACGAACTAAACGCAGAAACCTTTAAAAAAGCTGTTAAAGAAACAGGAAAAGAACTAAAAGCTAAAGGCAAAAACCTATTTATGCCTATAAGGATAGCCTTAACAGGAAAAATGAAGGGCGTTGAACTTGACATCCTTGTATCTCTTTTAGGAAAAGATAGGGTTCTTAAACGTCTTCATTATGCAATTTCAGAAATTAACAGGAGGATGTAATGAAAAAAACCGCCCTTTTAGGACTTGCAATCCTTAGCATTGTTGCGGCAGGCTGCGGACAGAAACAAGAAACGGCAAAATCAACACCAGAATGGAATGCAAATTGTGCCCACTGTCACAATGGAAACATGGCAGTAACAAAAGATATGATACTTGCAAAGTACAAAGACAAAACTCAACTGCTAAACGCAGTAAAAGAATTTGTAAGTGCAGGAAAAATGCCACCAAATCTTCCGTACGGAAAAGTGGCAGACGAACTCTACAGATAATTTAAAAATATTCAGGAAACTGACAGCGGCTGTGTGTCAGTTTCCTGAAATCTGTCGGAAACCAAGTTTAGAATAAATGCAATTTAAACACTGTAATAGCAATGGTTTTAAAACCATAAATTAAACATTCACAATTATTTTAATCAGCATCCCCGACACTTGACACCTCACATTAACCAATGCTAATATGAATCCTGACACTCTTTGAAAAAAGAATAAGTTTTAAAATAGGGGTTTTAAGCGTACCTCCAAGGAATTGAAACTACCCCAAGCTGTGACGCTGCCGTCAAGAAAATGCTGGAGTTTTAAGCGTACCTCCAAGGAATTGAAACCAACAACTTTACTTCCAATGGGAGGAGGATTTTCCGTTTTAAGCGTACCTCTAAGGAACTGAAATCAGAGCTTTAGAATGCTATATAAAAGTGAAATACAAGTTTAAAGCGCACCTCTAAGAAATTGAAACAATAAACGCTTGAGCAACCTTTTCAGCTGTTTCCCTGGCCAGTCTGTCAATAGAGATAACCTCTTCTATTGTTTCAGGTGGTGAAAGATTCAGTATCTCCATGGTTTTCTCTATAACTTCAGGAATAGCTGTGAACGGGATTTTTCTATTGAGAAAATAGCTAACGGCAATTTCGTCTGCAGCGTTCAAAATTATCGGATACGGATAACCTCTATTTAAGGCATCAAAAGCAAGCTTTAAACACTTAAATGTTTCTACATCAGGCTCTTCAAAGGTTAGGGAAACGCCGTAAAAATCCATTCCAAGTTCATCAGAAAGAAACAATCTCTCAGGATAAGAGAGAGCATATGCTATAGGTATTCTCATATCAGGTTTTCCCATCTGGGCTATAAAAGAGTTATCACAAAATCTCACCATTGAATGAACGATGCTCTGTGGATGAACAACAACCTTTATTTTTTCAACAGGCACATCAAAAAGCCAGACAGCTTCAATGACTTCAAGGCCTTTGTTCATCAACGTTGCCGAATCTACCGTAACCTTGCTTCCCATGTCCCAGTTGGGATGGGAAAGTGCGTCTTCAGGTTTCACGTTTCTAAGTTCCTCAAGCTTTTTCCCTCTAAAAGGGCCCCCTGAAGCCGTAAGAATAATTTCTTTTACTTCTTCTTTTTTTCCGGATAAAAGTGCCTGAAATATTGCTGAATGTTCACTATCAACAGGAATTATCTCTTTTGCTACAGATTTAATGAACTTACCGGCACAGACAAGAGATTCCTTATTGGCAAGAGCAACTCTTTTTGCCTTTTTTGAAGCTTCAAAAGTTGGAACAATTCCCGAAGCTCCTGATATAGCAGCAACTACAATGTCAAACTCAATATCCTCTATAAGAGAAGTGATTCCTTCTTCACCAGAGTAAAATCTGGTACCTGCTGGAACTTCTATCTCTCCATCAAAAAGAGCTACTGCCTCAGGCTTAAATTCTTCAAGTTGTTTTTTAAGCTTTTCACCGTTTTTTCCAGCAACAAGACCAGCAATTTTAAATTTATCTGAAAACTGCCTTACAACATCAAGCGTATTTTCACCGATTGAACCAGTTGAACCTAAAACCAAAACTTTTTTAACTTCATTTCCCATTAAAGCCTCGCTATAAGTTCAGCCACAGACTCTATCTTCTCCTGCTTTCCAGTCTCAAGACACTTTAACGAATAAAAACCACCTTCTAACTCTTCGTCACCTATGATAACTACATACTTAACGTTCAACCTATTTGCAAGTTTAAACTGAGACTTGAAACTCCCTTGCCTGTGATCTATCTCTGCGTAAAAACTTTTATCCCTTAACATCTTGACAAGTCTTAACCCTTCTAAATAGGCCTTCTCACCACCTGTTACAACAAAAACTCCGTTTCTTTCTCTTTCTTCATCAGAAATAAGAAGCATTATCCTATCAATACCCATTGCAAAACCAAGGGCGGGAACATCACTGCCACCAAGTTCTTTTATCAAATTATCATAGCGGCCGCCGGCTAAAACCGTGCTTTGAGCACCAAGAGCATCAGATTTAAATTCAAAAACTGTTTTCGTGTAGTAATCAAGCCCTCTGACGATGAAAGGATTGTGAACAAAAGGCACTTTAAGTTCTCTAAGCAAAAATTTTAGTTTTTCAAAATGTTCGCTGCACTCTTCACACAGGTAGTCTGTTATTAAAGGCGCATCTTTAACAACTTCCCTGCAACCCTCATTTTTGCAGTCAAGAACCCTTAAAGGATTTCTATCAAGTCTATTCTGGCAATCTTTACAGAGTTTTTCTTTTTGAGAAGAGAGATATTCAATAAGAGCCTTTTTATAATTTGGCCTGCATTTTTCACAGCCTATAGAATTTATTTCAAGCGTAAAGTCAATGTTTAAAGCTTTTAAAATCTCTGAAGCAAGAAGAATAACCTCCGCATCAACACCTGGTGAAGAAAGTCCAAAAACTTCACATCCAGCCTGAAAAAATTGCCTATTCCTTCCGGCTTGAGGCCTTTCATAGCGAAACATAGGACCTATGTAAAACCATTTTGTAAAAGGTTCCTTTGCATAGACACCGTGCTGAATGTAAGCCCTTACGGCAGAAGCCGTTCCTTCTGGCCTTAAAGCAATCTTCCTGCCGCCCCTGTCCTCAAAAACGTACATCTCTTTCTGAACAATGTCTGTCGTTTCTCCAACACTTCTTAAAAAGAGCCCTGCCTCTTCAAAAACGGGAAGAATTACCTCTTTAAAACCGTAAACCTTTACCTTTTCCTTAAACGTTTCAGCAATTTTTTCAAACTTTTCACTTTCAGGCGGTATTATGTCTTCAACACCTCTAACCGTCTTAAATCCCATAATCCTCTACGACCTCCACTCCTTCCGTATAGCAAAATCTATCACCGGCATCACCAAGACCCGGCAAAATGTATCCTTTATCGTTTAAACACCTATCAATTGATGCTGTAAAAATCTCAATTCCTGAAAACTTTTTAAGTTTTTCAATTCCTTCTGGTGCACTTACAAAAGAAATAAATTTTATTTTCCCGGGATTTATACCCAATTTTAAAAGTTTTTCAACTACACACACGGCGGTTCCGCCAGTTGCAAGCATAGGATCAAGGATAAAATAGAAAGCATCTTTAATAACAGGAACTTTGAAGTAATAAAGGTTTGGCTTTAAAGTCTCCTCATTACGGTAAACACCGGCAAAACCTATTCTACCCTTTTCATAAATAGAGATTGCGGGATGAAGCATCAAAAGCCCAGCACGAAGTATCGGAACAAAAACCACCTCATCGTTTAAAACGGAAACTTCAGCGTTTGATTCAACCGGCGTATCAATAACAACTTTATTTGAAGGCAGATTTGACAAAGCTCTTTCAACCAAAAGGAACGTTAGCTTTTCAGCTGCACTACGAAAAGAGACTCCTTCGCTTTTTTTATCTCTCAAAATAGAAAGAAGAGACGAGGCCAAGTCGTTCTTAACCTCTGTTATCATTGGATAACTTCTCCTAAAACAGCCGTATAAAAACTGTTTTTATAATCCCCGCTTAATATATCGTAGGTATCTTTAGCCTTTTCTTTCTCTCCTTTTGAAAGATAGTAAATCGTCAGATAGTAAAGCCCTGCAGGATAGGTCCAATCTTTATCACGGGAAAGAGAGGCAAACTTTTGAACGGCTTCACTACTTTTACCTTTCTCCATCATAAAAATTCCATCTTCCAACTTAGCAGCAGGAGAAATTGTAAAACTTTTTACATCTTCAGCCCTTTTTATGTAATCAATATCACCTGCCAACTTCCCATATAAAAACGCACCGGCCTTTCCTGAAGGTGCTGAAAAGTATTTATCAGCAACTTCTTTAAAATACTTTTCAGCCTCCTTCTCATTACCATCTTCAAGAGCTATCATACCTTTATCAAAAATGGCAGCCGCTTTCATCTCAAGGTTACTCTTATACCACTTATAGCCAAGGTATCCACCACCGACTATAAGCAAAACAGCAAGAACGGCAACAAATTTAGCGGCGTGAGCCTGAAAGAAAGCAATAATCTTATAAACATCATCCACCATCATTTCAGCTTCAGGCGTATCAACCGGTGCCGGTATGTCAATAT
This sequence comes from Desulfurobacterium sp., assembly GCF_027028515.1. Classification (NCBI taxonomy): domain Bacteria; kingdom Pseudomonadati; phylum Aquificota; class Aquificia; order Desulfurobacteriales; family Desulfurobacteriaceae; genus Desulfurobacterium; species Desulfurobacterium sp. The sequence goes on from NZ_JALVIW010000053.1 coordinate 15,436, forward strand.
GCTTCTCTATTTTTGCCTTTTTCTTCTTCTTATCTCTTCCGTAAGACTTATAAGGTGGCTTTTTCATCACCCATCTTCCTCCTAACTATCTCTTCAGAGGTTGCAAAAGCCCTCTCAACCTCCTGCAACGTAAGTCCTGCACCAAGACCAACTTTTAAAGCAAAAGTCCTATCTATTAAATCAGAAGGTGAATGAGCATCAGTGTTTATAACAAACCTGACGCCCACTTCTCTACCAACTCTTACCACATATCCGTTGGTTATATTATGCCCTTTCCTTGCAGTTATCTCAATAGCTACACCTTTCTTAGCCGCCATTTCAAGCGTTTTCGAATCCACAAGTCCAGGATGGGCAAGGATATCCGCACCACCTTCAACTGCCGCTAAATTTGTCCCTTCAGCCACCGGTTCAACTACTGTTTCACCATGAACTACAACAACTTTAGCACCTTCATTCCTGCACTTCTCTATAAGTTCCGGAATTTTAACAGGTGGAACGTGAGTTATCTCAACACCGGGAAGCACAATTACATTCGTATTTTCAGTAAGAATCTCAACAGTTTTTAAAAGATTTTCAATGATAAACTGATAGTTTGAGTAATCTGCATGATCAGTTATAGCTATCGCTCTGTAACCAATGAACTCCGCACGGCGAACAAGTTCACTCGGAATAAGCTCACCATCACTAAAAACCGTATGTGTATGAAGGTCTATCATATCCACCTCTAAGAAAGTTCCTCAACCACTATGTTAACGTTGGTATATATACATATACTCCCGGCTATTTTTAGAGATTTCTCAACAATCTCTCTGGCAGAAAGGTCAGTATTCTCATAAAGAGCTGTCGCTGCAGCTTGAGCGTAAGCACCACCAGAACCTATTGCCATAACTGGAATATCAGGTTCTATCACATCACCGTTACCTGAAATGAGAAGAATCCTGCTCCTATCGGCAACAAGAAGCATCGCTTCAAGCCGCCTTAAAACCCTATCTGTCCGCCAGTCTTTTGCAAGTTCAACGGCAGATTTTAAGAGATTTCCACCAAAGGAAATCAATTTAGACTCAAACCTTTCAAGGAGAGAAAAGGCATCAGCAACAGAACCGGCAAAACCGACAAGTACACTATTGTTATATATTTTCCTAACCTTTCTTGCACCATTTTTAAAAACTGTGTTTCCAAGTGTAACCTGGCCATCACCAGCCATAGCAACTTTACCATCTCTTATAACGGCACATATGGTGGTACCGTGAAAAGTCTCACTCATAAATACCTCCCGGATAGTACCTTCTCCTTATCATACCACCGGCAAGCTGTCCTATCACGGCCGTTGCAATAAGAAGAGGTGCAAACTTTATACTGATCCCAAGAAGAATTCTACAGGCTATGATAAATGGTATCGGAAGATGAATGTAAAGAAACCACCTTTTTGAAAACTTCTCTGTCGTCTCCCTTAACCACCCGAAAGGTAGATTCAGAACAAGCGTAAGAACAACGACAAAAAGCAACTTTTCAAACATACTTTCCCTCCTTTTTCGCTGTGGTCAGGGAAAAAATTATTAATATCTCCTAACTATGTCAATTGCAAGTTATTATCAATCTTTCCAGAAAGAAGGCATAAAGACGGCAAAAAGGGCAAAAATCTCAAGTCTTCCCAGAATCATTTCTATAGAAAGGATAAGCTTCTGCCAGTCTGCAAAAAAGTGATAGTTACCGGCAGGACCGGTTTTCAAAAGACCCGGACCGGAACAGCTGGCACAGGCAATAGAAGAGGAGAAGGCCGTTACAAGATCCGTGCCGGTAAGACAGAGGAGTATCCCCACAATAACCGTGACAAAGGTAAAAGCCGCACCAAAAGCCCATATTGCATTAAGCGCGGAAAAATCAAGCGTTTTACCGTCCAGCTTTATCCTGTAAACAAGTCTCGGATGTGCCGTTTTTTTAAGCTCTCCATAGATAGACTTGCCTAAAGCTACAAGCCTGAACTGCTTTAAACCACCTGCCGTTGAACCGGAAACACCTCCCAAAAACTCAAGGATGATAAGCACCGCTAAAACGAATGTCGGCCAGTGAGTATAGTCTGTTGAAGAAAAACCTGTCGTTGAAGCAGAATTAATCACCTGAAATATACTGTACCTTAAAGCCTGAAATGGATTGTAAAATCCATCGACTGTAAGAACAAGCGTACATAAAACTATCGCCACACCAAGAATTGTAAAGTAAAGTTTGTTTTCTTCTGATTTAAAGAAAACTTTCCAGTTTTTTGTCCTGTAAAAGTGATACCAGTTGAGGAAGTTAACTGAGCCAAACACCATAAAAAGTGCAACAACCATCTCTATAAAAACGCTGTGGTAACTTCCTATACTGCTGTTCTTAACTGAAAAGCCACCTGTTGCTATGGTACAAAAGGCGTGGTTAACAGCGTCAAAAAGAGGCATTCCTCCTAAAAGGAGGAGCAAAATCTCAGCAATTATCAAACCGTTATAGATGACAAAGATTATCCTTGCAACTTCTTTAACCTTCGGTTTCAGCTTTTCTTCTACCGCCTTTGAAGCTTCAAATTTCATCATCTGCATGCCACCTGATCCAAGGGCAGGCAGAAGGGCAATGGCAAAAACGACGAATCCTAAACCACCGACCCAGTTTGTCGTTGAACGCCATAGAAGGAGACTCTTTGGCATTGCCTCCACATTTGTCAGTATCGAAGCACCTGTGGTCGTGAAACCTGAAGCAGATTCAAAGTAAGCCTCTATAAAGTCAGGAATGGCACCATTTATCCAGTAAGCCATTGCCGAAATTGCTGGAAACACAAGCCATATAAGAGAAATAGAAAGAATGGCCTCTTTTAAAGTCAAATCATCCCTTATCTCTATCTGATAAGCAAGCAGATAAATTGAACCTACAAGAAGAAATGGATAGATAAAATCCATAACCTGACCGTCACCAACAACGAGAGAATAAGTAGCAGGAATAAGAAGCGACAAAGACATGTAAAAGAGGATTGAGACGACAACTTTAAACACTACCGTTAAATCAATACCCCTAACTTTCATACCACTACCTCTGCCTTATGCATATAAGTATATCGCCTTTTTTTACAACCGTATCGCCACCGACTACCTGAATATCGTTGTCTCTTTTAAGTGCAAGAACTAAAGGACACTCCTTGCACTTTATTTCTGATATCTGCTTGCCGTCCCACTCACTGCCAACCTGGATTTCAAGAATTTCAATGTTTTCTCTAAGCTCAAAAACATCAAGAAGGCTTTTACTACTAAGGGTTGTATACACGCGGCTTGCAAGCAACTTTCTCGGAACTATCGGCGTATCAATACCAATAGATTCTATGATGTTCTCATACTCAGAATGGGCTATAAGTGCTACCGCTCTTTTAGCACCTAATTTTTTAGCAAGGATGCAGGAAAGAACATTATTTTCCTCATCTTCTGTTATCGCAATGACCAAACCTGCTTTGTCTATCCCTTCAGACTTTAAAAGCTCAACATCTGTAACTTCTCCGTGCAGAACATCAATATTTGGAAATTCCCCGGCTATCTCCTCACACTTCTGCAGGTCAGGTTCAACAAGCTTTATCTTTAACCCCTCAAAATCCGCTATTCTTTTGAGAAGTTCAACGGTAAACTTTGAATGACCAAGAATAAACGCAAGTCTAACTGGCTCAGCATTTTTAAGGAGATGTTCCTGAAACACTTTTACATCTTCTTCTTTTATTACAAAGAAGAGAGAATCATCAGGATAAACTATCGTATCCCCATCCGGAACTACAACCTTCCCGTCTCTTTCAAGAGCCGCAATTGTAAAAGGAATCAGCTTCTTTAAAGCCTGAAGTTCTTTTATCTCTTTCCCCGCAAAAATATCCTCAGAAGAGACCATGTAATTGAGAAGAATTAACTTTCCTTTTTCAAAACGAACAACTGAACGGGCAAAGGGGAATCTAATAGTGTCAATGATCTTTGTAATAACTTCTGTTAAAATGTTAACAGGTTCAACACCAAGAAGTTCTTTAATCGGTGGCGCAGCAAAGGCATTCTTACTTACTCTTATGATTATTTTATCCTTCTTGAAGAAAGACTTCAAAATCGCGGCTATTGCTATGTTTCTCTCATCACTATCTGTCACAACGATAAAAAGCTCAAAATCCTTAACCTTATCAAGACACTTCACTTCTGTCGCATCGCAGTCAATACCCATTATGTCGAGGGTAGAAGTTAAATCCTCTATCTTGGCACTGTTCTTATCTATAACGGCAATTTCATAGCCGGAAACTGAGAGCTTTTTAGCAAGGGAACTACCCACAACACCGGCACCTATGATACAAACTTTTTTCATCTTTCACCTCAAACAAAACTCTTATATAATTGCCTATTATGCCAAAAAACAAAAGCATAGGAAAATCGTTTCTAATTGTAGCATTATCCATCCTTTCAAGCAGGGTTTTTGGACTGCTGAGAGACGTCGTTATAGCATCGACTTTTGGTGCAGGAAGAACAACCGACGTGTTTTTTGTAGCTTTCAGAATCCCCAACATGTTAAGAAGGGTATTTGCAGAGGGTGCCTTTAGCTCAGCTTTCACACCAGCATTTGCCAAAAAACTTCAGATAAGTAAGGAAGAGGCCGTAAAATTTGCATCAAGATTTTTTTTCATCCTGTCCATCTCACTACTGACGGTTGTAATCATAGGTGAAATCTTCACCCCACTAATAATAAAAATTATAGCTCCAGGCTTCTCGGGAGATATTGAAAAACTTGCTATATCCCTTACAAGAGAAATGTTTCCATACATACTTTTAGTAAGCCTCGTGGCTTTTTTCGGTGGAATACTAAATGGATATGAGCACTTCTTCGCCCCGGCATTTTCGACAGTTCTCTTCAACATATCGCTTATACTGTGTGCCATATTTTTTAAGAACCAACTTAACATCCATGCTTTAGCCTTAGGCGTTGTTATAGGTGGCTTTCTTCAAGTGCTTCTCCAGCTATACTTCCTCAGAAGAGAAGCATTTATCCCAAGACCTATTCCGGGAATAGATGAAGATGTTAAAAAAGCTTTAAAAAACATCATACCGGGGATATTCGGCTTTGGTGTGAGACAACTTTCCATGTTGGCAGACACAATTATCGCTTCATTTTTAGCAGCCGGTGCCATATCATACCTCTACTACGCAAACAGGTTTGTTCAACTTCCCCTTGGAATATTTGCAATAGGTCTATCCCAGGTACTCCTTCCAAAACTTGCGAAAACGTTTAAAGACGAAGACGCCTTCAGATATAACCTGACAACAGGATTAACGCTATGCGCAATGATAATAATACCTTCTACTATTGGACTTCTCTTTTTTGGTAAACCATTAATTGACATCGTGTTTCACCACGGAAAATTTACAACAGCAGATCTAAACGCAACATACTACGTCTTATGCGGATATGGAATAGGGCTCCTTTTTTATTCTTTTGAAAAGATCCTGGTCAACGCTTTTTACTCTCTTGACAATTACAGCTATCCTGTCAAAGTTGGCGCCGCTACGCTCGTTTTCAACATAGTCGCCAACATCATTCTCTGTTTTGGACTAAAGTTAGGTGCTGCAGGGTTAGCGCTCGGTACGGCAATGACCTCTCTTTTAAATGTTCTGTTTCTTGTCCGAAAACTCGAAAAAAACGTCTCTTTCATAGAAAACTGGATTAAAGAAAACTTAAGGTATTTACTCTTATCCCTTCCCATAATTCCAGTTGCAATTTATGGAACAAAAACATACTTTCAGTTTGCATCACCGCTACTCAAAATAGCAACAATATCTGCAACCATCGTAGTTGCAGTGATTATCTATTTTGCAACGCTGCTTTTGGCAGGCGATAGGATAGCGATGAAACTTTTAAGGAGGCAGTAAATGCATCCAATCCTTTTTAAGATAGGACCCTTCACCATTTATACATTTGGTGTAATGGTAGCAATCGGCATCATCTGTGGATACTTCATTCTAATAAAACTTGGAGAACAGGAAGGAATAAACAAGGATGACCTTTCCGATCTTATGATCTGGACGGTCATTTCCGGCTTCATCGGCGCAAGAATTTTCTTTTTTCTATACAATCCCCAATATCTCCATCCTGTATGGCGGATATTCTACTTCTGGGAAGGAGGACTCGTCTGGTACGGTGGCTTCCTCTTCGGTTTTATAACAGCGCTATATTTGGCCAAGAAAAAGAACATTCCCATATGGAAGACGGCCGATATTGCAGTAATAGCAGGTGAAGTGGGACTTGGGTTTGGAAGGATAGGCTGTACTATGGCAGGATGCTGCTACGGTAAAGTATGCCATTCCCGGTTCGCCCTCGTATTCAGAGATCCTCACTCTGCCGCTCCTCTCAATGTTCCTTTGTATCCAACGGAACCTATCTCTTCAGCAGCAAATTTTCTTATAGCAGCTGTACTTTACTTCCTCTACAGAAAGAGAAAATCACCCGGAGAAATATTTGGATTTTATTTCATTTTTTACGGTATTTTTAGATTTCTAATAGAGTTCTGGAGAGCCACACCAAAAGAGTTCTTTGGAACATTAAGCAATAACCAGATAATGAGCATTTTTATGGTAATTCTTGGAACGGGTCTGATAATATATAGAAGGAAAGCCTGTAAAAAAGTATAATTGATTTCTCAAGGAAAATTTCAAAGCTGGAGGAGAAAGATGGCTCAACGCTACGCCTACTTTGAGGGGAAATTCGTTCCAATAGAGGAAGCAAACATAAACATTCAAACCAACTCTTTTCATTACGGAACAGCCGTCTTTGAAGGCATTAGAGCATACTGGAACGAAGAGAAGCAACAGCTTTTCGGCCTATTTTTCAAAGAACACTACGAAAGAATGCTTGCAAACTGTAAAATCCTGAACTTCCAGGTAGATAAAACTGTTGATGAACTCGTTGAAATAACCGTAAAGCTTTTAAGAAAATGCGAACATAGAGAAAACGTTTACATAAGACCTATCGTTTATTTTCCAAACCTTCAGATTTCTCCAAAACTTATAGGATACGATACAGAACTTGCAATATACACCGTTCCTCTTGGTGACTATCTTGATACAAAAAAAGGATTAAAGGTAATTACCTCTTCTTTCCACAGAATAAACGATTCCATGATTCCTGCAAGGTGCAAAGTTGCCGGTGCCTACGTTAACAGCGCATTTGCAAAAACAGAAGCCATAAGGGCAGGTGCAGATGAAGCCATAATGCTTAATCCAGATGGAACGGTAGCAGAGGGGAGTGCCGAAAATCTCTTTATCATAAGAAACAGCGTTGCAATAACTACACCGTCATACAGCAACATTCTTGAAGGTATAACGAGAAACGCCATAATAAAACTTCTGAAAGAAGAGCTTAACGTTCCCGTCGAAGTCAGACCAATGTTAAGAAGCGAACTTTACATAGCCGATGAAGCGTTCTTCACGGGAACAGGAGCACAGGTTGCACCAATTGCCGAAATAGACGGAAGAGTCATAGGAAATGGAGAAATCGGCGAAATAACATCAAAACTTCAGGACCTTTACTTTAACATTGTTAAAGGAAACATTAGCAAGTACAGCGACTGGCTTATTCCAATATACTAACTAACATGAAACGGGGGATTTCCCCCGTTTCAATCTTTTCACACTTATTCACATTGAAATTGCCCTGCATCTGCCTTAAAATAGTCCTGTAATTCAATTAATAATCAGGTGGTGATTATGAAAGTTGCCGTTGTTCAGATAAATACCGTTCTTGGAAACCTGGAAAAGAACATAGAGAAAATCTGCCAATTCACCGAAAAATGCATAGAAAAAGGTGTAAGCATCTGCCTTTTTCCGGAACTTTCCATAACGGGCTACTACCTTCAGGACATAACATCTGAAATAGCTATAAAGCCGGATGATGAAAGATTATCACCACTAAAAAAGCTAAGCAAGCACATCGGTATAATAGTCGGCGGCATTGAAGAATCTGAAGAACACATTCTCTACAACTCCGCATTTTTCATAGAAGATGAAAAGGTAAAGCACATACACCGTAAAGTTTACCTTCCAACCTACGGAATGTTTGACGAAGCACGTTTTGTCGGTGCAGGTAAAACGTTTAGAACTTTCACTGCGTGTGGTTTCAAATCAACAATCCTCATATGTGAAGACTGCTGGCACTTTTCTTCAATTTACCTTCCGTTTTTAGAAGGAACAAAACTTATATTTGTCCAGTCTGCAAGTCCTGGAAGAGGTTACAGAGAAAACCGTATGTTTGGAAACGCAAGAGTCTGGAAGAACATGGGTGAATTCTACTCCCGCCTCACCGCTTCCTACTTTATATATGCAAACAGAGTTGGTGTAGAGGACGGCTTCATTTTTTCCGGCAACTCTTTTATATGTGACCCCTACGGAAACATCGTAAACGAAGGTTCACCATTTGAAGAAGAAATCATTATCGCAGACATTGAACCATCTCTTATACGCTCTGCAAGAATAAGTCTTCCTCTCCTTAGAGACGAAAAACCATGGATTATTGAAAAAGAACTAAAAGCCTTTCTGGAAGAAAAAAAATGAAAGAGAAACTTGTAGAAATTCTGAAAATAGAAGACAAAGAGTTTATCGTAAACGTTCTTGTAAACTTTATTAGACAGGAAATAGAAAAGGCAGGCTTTAAAAAAGCGATAATTGGCGTAAGCGGTGGTGTTGATTCCGCCCTTTCAGCCTTCCTTACTGTAAAAGCTCTTGGCAAAGAAAACGTTATACTTATATCAATGCCTTACAAAACAAGCGCAAAAGCTTCAATTGAAGATGCAAGATTGGTGGGGCAGATTCTTGGTGCAGAATTTCACGAAATAGATATAACACCTCAAATCGATGCGTACTTCCAGCGATTTCCCGAAGCATCAAGACTCCGCCGCGGCAACAAAATGGCAAGGGAAAGAATGTCTATTCTTTACGATTTTGCATACGATAACAGAGCCCTTGTCGTTGGGACAAGCAACAAAAGTGAACTTCTTATAGGATACTCCACAAGGTGGGGAGACAGTGCACACGATCTGAATCCTATTGGAGACCTTTACAAAACCCAAATATGGGAATTGGCAGAATATATTGGTGTTCCTGAAAGAATCGTAAAAAAGAAACCGTCAGCAGACCTCTGGCCGGGACAGACTGACGAAGGAGAAATCGGATTTTCATATCACCTTCTTGACCAGATACTGGTAGCATACGTTGACCTGAAAATTAAGAAGGAAGAAATTATAGGCTTCGGATACGAACCTGAAATCGTTGAAAAAGTGATGAAGATGATTCAACATTCACAGTACAAACGGAAACTGCCTATCATATGTAAAATTGCACAGAGGACAGTAGATAAAGACTTCCTCTACTTTAGAGACTGGGGGATATAGTTATGCTGGTTGACTTCAAGGAACTTGGTGAATTTGGCGTCAAAGAGCTGCTGAAACGCGGAGCCGACTTTGCCGACCTTTTCTTTGAAAAAAAGTTTACTTTTACCGCAAAATGTGAAGAAAATCGCATTGAAAACATCTCCAACGGAATAGAAATAGGCGTTGGAATCAGAATGATAAAAAACTGGAAGACCTACTACGGTTTCACAAATGAAATAACGCAGAAATCCATACTCTCCGTCATAGAGAACTTGGCGGTGGCGGCCGCTGCTGAAAAAGAGATATCCCTTAATATGACAGTAAAAGAGAAAAGATACCCTGAAATTGTTGACGGTGAAACTGATTTTACAATACCTGTTGAAGAAAAGATTATGCTTTTAAGGAGAGCAAACTACAGGGCAAGAGAGTGTGGCGACAGAGTCAAACAGGTTACGGCTGTTCTCAAAGATTCTATTCAAGAGGTAGTTATTGTTAACTCTTTAGGTAAAATTGTTGAAGACATAAGGCCAAGAGTTGTTTTTTATGTATTGGTGGTCGCTTCTGACGGCAGAACCCTTCAAACAGGATACGAACCTGTAGGACACCTCGGTGACTACTCTATCTTTGAAAGAATAACACCTGAAGACATTGCACTGAAAGCAGCTGAAAGAGCCATAAAAATGCTGTCAGCAAAACCTGCACCTGCCGGGACATTTCCGGTAGTTATATCATCAAAAGCTGGTGGAACAATGGTTCACGAAGCTGTCGGACACGGCCTTGAAGCAGATCTTGCAAATCAGGGACTCTCTGTATATTCTGGCAAAATTGGTGAAAAAGTTGCGTCTGACCTTGTAACTGTAATCGACGATGGAACACTCAAAGGAAAATATGGCTCATCTGGATACGATGACGAAGGTGAAGCAACCACAAGAAACATCTTAATAGAAAATGGAATCCTGAAAGGATTTATGTACGACCACCTTCAAGCCTCAAAAGCAGGACATCATCCAACAGGTAACGGAAGAAGAGAATCTTACATGCATGTGCCTATCCCAAGAATGACAAACACTTTCATAGCACCTGGCCACGACGATCCTGAAGATATTATAAGCGACACAAAAGAAGGCATCTTAGTCGTGAAAATGGGAGGCGGTCAGGTTAACACAATAAACGGCGACTTTGTATTTGAAATCTCTGAAGGCTACATGATAGAAAACGGAAAGGTAACATATCCAATAAAAGGTGCATCCCTTATAGGAAATGGACCTGCCGTTCTCCAAAATATAGACGCCGTTGGAAACGACTTAGGATTTGCTATAGGAACGTGTGGAAAAGACGGGCAAGGCGTACCAGTTTCAGACGCTCTACCAACAATCAGGATAAAAGAGATGACCGTAGGCGGAACTAAAAACTGAGACTTGAAATATCAACTCAAGGGTATATAATTACTACCGTTTAACTTCCGAAGGAGGCAATTGGCATGCCAAAGATTAAAACACGCAGGTCAGCAGCCAAGAGAGTAAAGGTAACTGCTACCGGAAAGGTAAAGCACTGGCATCCTAACAAGGGCCACATCCTCACCAAGAAAAGCAGAAAGAGAAAGAGAAGACTCAGAAAGGCAGACTACCTTACAGGTGCTCAGGCTGCAAACTACAAAGAGTTAGTGCTCTACAAGTAAGTGATGCAACCGGGCATAAGCCTGAAGGCGCCCGTAGCTCGCTAAAAGGAGGAAAGATATGAGAGTAAAGACAAGCCCAAGAAGGTACAGAAGGAAAAAGCTCAAAAAGCTCACAAAAGGGTATTTCGGTGCCAAGCACAAGCTTTACAGAACAATGAAAATCCAGGTAATGAAATCTCTCTTCTACGCTTACAGACACAGGAGAGAAAGAAAGAGAGAATTTAGAAGACTCTGGATTGCAAGAATTAACGCAGCAGTCAGACAGTTTGGTCTAAACTACAGCAGATTCATCAACGGTCTTAAAAAAGCCGGCATAGAACTTGATAGAAAGGTACTTGCAGATATCGCAGTTAGGGACCCGGAAGGATTTAAGGCTCTTGTTGAAAAAGTTAAAGCAGCTCTTTAAGATTTGGTGGGGAAGGGTCCTTCCCCCCTTTAAACTTCATACAGGATAGAGGGGAAAATGAACCTTGAAACACTCGAAAAACTCAAATCAAAATTCATAGAAGAACTTTCAAAAATAGAAAATCTCAAAAGCCTTGACGAACTTAGAGTAAAATACATCGGAAGGAAAGGAGAAGTTACATCGCTCCTCAAAAGAATTCCGGAACTGCCACCGGAAGAGAGAAAATCTTTTGGAAAAGCATGCAACGAACTCAAAAAAGAAGTTGAAACGCTATTGCAAAACCGCATAAAAGAACTAAAAGCAAGAGAGAAAGAGGAAAAGCTCAAAAAGGAATTTATAGATATAACACTCCCTGGAAGAAGAATCCCCTCTGGAGCACTTCACCCAATAACAAAAACCTTATCAGAAATAACAAAAATATTTACATCTATGGGATTTGCTATCGCCAGCGGTCCAGAAATAGAAACAGACTTTTACAACTTTGAAGCTCTCAATATACCTAAAGGACATCCTGCAAGAGAGATGCAGGACACCTTCTACATAAAAGAAGAGGTGGTTTTAAGAACCCACACATCACCTGTGCAAATTAGAGTCATGGAATCAACAAATCCTCCAATTCAGATAATAGCACCCGGTAAGGTTTATAGAAAAGACGCAGACCTTACACACACCCCCATGTTCCATCAGGTTGAAGGACTTATGGTTGATACATCAGTAACATTTGCAGACCTAAAAGGTGTTCTTGAACTTTTCTTGAGAGAATTCTTCGGTTCTGAAACAAAAGTTAGATTTAGACCAAGCTTCTTTCCATTTACAGAACCAAGTGCCGAAGTGGATATTGGCTGTGTAATATGCGGTGGCAAAGGCTGTAAAGTATGTAAAGGAACAGGGTGGCTTGAAGTCCTTGGCTGTGGAATGGTCGACCCTGCAGTGTTCAAGGCAGTAAACATCGATCCCGAAATTTACCAGGGATTCGCTTTTGGAATGGGCATTGAAAGACTTACAATGCTCAAATACGGAATAGACGATTTAAGACTTTTCTTTGAAAACGACTTAAGATTCATAAAACAGTTCAAAGGGTTGGAAGTATGAGAATAACGTACAACTGGTTAAAAGAGTTCATAGATATTGAAGACCTATCTCCGCAGGAAGTTGCGGACATTATGACAGACATAGGTATAGAGGTTGATTCTGTTACCTATGCAGGAAAAGATATAGAAAAGGTCGTTATAGGTAAAATACTAACCATTGAAAAGCATCCAAACGCTGACAAGTTAAAAATCTGTCAGGTAGATGTTGGAGACACCGTTCTTCAAATCGTAACAGGTGCCGATAACATATTTGAAGGCGCTGTTATCCCTGTAGCCCTTCACGGTTCAAAGCTTCCAATAGGTATAAGAATCAAAAAAAGCAAACTCAGAGGCGTTGAATCAAACGGAATGCTCTGCTCAGAGGAAGAACTTGGACTTACTACCCATTCCGAAGGGATAATGATCCTTCCCGAAGATGCAGGACTTCAGATCGGGGAAGATGCGGTAAAAGCTTTAGGACTTGATGACTGGATAATAGAATACGAAATAACAACCAACCGTCCAGATGCTCTAAGTGTGCTTGGCATTGCAAGAGAACTTAAAAGCGTATTGGGCAGAGAAATTGTACTGCCGGAGACTTCTTTCTCAACCATTGATGAAAATGCTTCAGACGCTCTTACACTTTCAGTGAAGGACGAAGTTGCCTGCCCAAGGTACGACGGTTTTGTTGCAAGAAACGTAAAAGTTAAACAATCACCTCTCTTCATGCAGATGAGGCTTCACAAGGTTGGATTAAAACCCATAAACAACGTTGTTGACATAACAAACTACGTTCTCTACGAATTAGGTCAGCCAATGCATGCTTTTGATGCCGACAAACTAACTGAAAACACAATCATTGTTAGAAGGGCAAAGGACGGTGAAACAATCGTAACGCTTGACGGAATTGAGAGAAAACTCACTTCAGAAGACTTAGTAATAGCAGACGCGGAAAGACCTGTGGCCCTTGCAGGCATAATGGGCGGGGAAGATTCAGGTGTTACATTCAACACCGACAGAATTGTTCTTGAAAGTGCACATTTTGAACCGCTAACAATCAGGAAAACAGCAAAAAGGTTGGGTATCTCAACTGACGCCTCTTACAGATTTGAAAGAGGTGCGGACATAGAAGCAACAATCTTTGCAGCTGAAAGGGCACTTCACCTCCTTCAAAAATTCGCAGATGCCGAAATCTACTCTGGAAAAGTGGAATTCTATCCAAAACCTTACACACCTAAAGTCATCGTTTTCAATCCGGAGAAAGTTAAAAAGCTTATTGGAGTTGATATTCCACCGAGAAAATCCTTTGAAATCCTTAACTCCTTGGGTTTCCCTGTTAAGAAAGAACAGGACTACATTATCGTAAAAGTGCCGTCCTGGAGAAAGTACGACGTCTCAAGGGAAATAGACCTTATAGAAGAGGTTGTCCGCATCTACGGAATGAAAAAGATAGAAAGCACCTATCCGCTTTTACATTCTAACGTAGAAAGGCCCCGTAGATTTGACAACATAATGAAAACAAAAGAGTTCCTATCCGCAAAAGGATTGAACGAAGCGATAAACTACAGTTTCATCGGAAAGAAACTTTACGACGCGTTCGGTCTTGATTTTGAAAACCTTATCAAAATATCCAACCCTCTGTCAGAAGAATGGGTTGGAATGAGAGGCCTTTTAACTCCTTCACTTGTTAACAACTGCGTTCAAAATGTTAAAAGAAACGAAAAAAACGTGGCCCTATTTGAAGTTTCTGTTGTATTTGAAAACGTTGGGAAAGAACTTCCTGATGAAAAATTGCACGCAGCTTTCCTGCTGTCAGGAAAACTTCCTGAAGGAATTTACAGTGAAAGGGAAGTTGATTTCTACGACATTAAAGGAATAGCAGAAGAACTTATAGAATACTTTGGTCTAAAAGCTGAATTTGAAAGGTCAGAAGAGAAATTTCTCCACCCGGGACAATCTGCAAACATCGTAATAAATGGTGAAAAAGCAGGATTTATAGGCAGAATTCATCCTGATATTGAAGAGAACATGGGGATAAAACAACCTGTTTTTGCAGGTGAAATAGTTCTTGAAAAGCTTTTTGAACTTGCAGGCAAGGAAAAGAAAAGCTTTAAAAAACTTCCTAAATTCCCACCTGTAACAAGAGATATAGCTGTTTTGGTAGACAGGGAAATACCCGCATCAAAAGTTGAAGAGATTATTAAAAAAGCAGCTGGAAAACTTCTTGAAAAGATAAAACTGTTTGACGTTTATGAAGGAGAAAACATTCCAGAGGGCAAAAAAAGCTTAGCATTCTCACTTACTTTCAGGTCACCTCAAAAAACATTGTCAGATGAGGAAGTTTCTCGTATAATAGGTAAAGTAGTTAAAAAACTCAGTGAGTCCAACATTACCATAAGGGCATAAGAGGAAGTGGAAAGTGGCAAATTTGCCAAACACAGTTGACATAATTATCTCCGGCAGGAGATTTACCATAAGGACAGACAAAGATCCTGAGTACGTAAGGCATCTTGGTATTAAACTTGAGAAGATGCTGGATCGTATAAGAGCTGGCAACCATCGTATAACCTATGACAAAGCTTTAATAATAGCCTGTCTTTACCTGCTTGATGAGAATGAATCTCTCAGAGAACAGATAAGGGATCTTGGCATTGAAATTCAGCGATTGCATGAAGAAGGTGCCAAGATTCTAATCAACTCAAGAAAAATAGCGCCTTAACTTTTCCCTTCCCCTTATGCCCCGAAAGGGGTAACATGAAAGCGAAGAAAGCAGCATTAAGGCATAAGATAAAAGGGAAACGGCTATTACTTGACAGGAAAGAAGCCGAAGCAAAAAGTAAAATTATATGTGAAAAGCTTTTAACCATTGATGCTGTCAGAAAGCACAGAAGCTTTCTTCTCTACTATCCCTTCAAAAACGAGGTTTCGCTACTTTCACTCTTCAACGAACTTAAAAAAGCCGGCAAATCTGTGCTATTTCCAAAAGTTTCTGGAAAAGAGTTGATACCGGTAAAGGTCAACTCTTTAAACGAACTCTCTCCTGGATACATGGGAATTTTAGAACCACCTGAAACAGGTAGAAAAGAAAAGCCAGAAGTTGTGTTTGTACCGGGAATTGCCTTTGACCTTCAATGCTACAGACTCGGTTACGGAGGTGGATTCTACGACCGTTTTCTGTCAGGAAAAGAATACTTCACAATCGGTGTCTGCTTCGACTTCCAGATAGTTGAAAAACTTCCTGTTGAACCGTTTGATGTACCTGTAAAACTTGTAGTATCCGAAAAAAGAACAATAAGGAGGAAAGAATGGAACTGTTAATGATAGTTGCACTATCAATCATCGCCGGTTTTGGTACCGGTTTCGTAGTAGGTGCAAAAAAAGAAAAGGGCGAGATCGAAAGAATCAGAGAACAGATAAGAAATGAAGCCAAAGAAGAGGCTGAAAGGCTAATAAAAAGGGCTAAAGAAGAGGCCGAAGACATAAAAAGAAAGGCAGAAACAATCCTTAAAGAAGCCCAATCAAAGGTAGATGAAATCAGAAGAGAAGCGCTCCTTCACGCAAAAGAGAAAGTCCAACTTGAGAAAGAGAGAATAGAAGAAGAACTCAAAGAAAAGAAAAGGGAGCTTCAGGAATTTGAGAAAAGACTTTTAAAGAGGGAAGAATTTTTAGACAAGAGGGAAACATCTCTTGACAAGAGGGAAGAAAACCTTGACAGAAGGGCTGAATTTCTTGAAAGAGTTGAAAAAGAGCTGGAAGAGAGGAAAACTGAACTTCAACAGTTGGAGGAAAAACTTTCAGAAAAAGAAATTGAACTTGCAAGACTTATAGAAAGTGAAATCCAGAAACTTGAAGAAATTTCAGGAATGACAAAGGAAGAAGCAGAAGAAGAACTTTTAAGAAGAATGGAAGATGAAGTCAAAAGAGAACTTGCAGTAAGATACAAAAAAATGGAAGAAGAGTTTGAATTCATGGCAGAAAGGCGTGCCAGAAGGATTCTCTCAACAGCCATACAGAGACTTGCAACAGAACACGTCGCAGAAACAACCGTTGCTGTAGTTGACCTTCCAAACAACGAAATGAAAGGAAGAATCATCGGTAGAGAGGGAAGAAACATCCGAGCCTTTGAACTTGCAACAGGCGTTGACCTGATCATTGACGATACACCAGAAGCGGTTGCAATATCATGCTTTGACCCTGTAAGGAGAGAAGTTGCCAGGATAGCACTTGAAAGGCTTGTAGCAGACGGTAGAATTCATCCTGCGAGAATTGAAGAAGTTGTAGAAAAGGTTAGAGAAGAGATAGAACAGGAAATCATCGCCACAGGGGAAGAAACACTGTTTGAACTTGGTATCTCTAACGTCCATCCTGAACTGATTAAACTCCTTGGTAGTTTGAAATTCAGAACAAGCTATGGACAAAACGTCCTTCAGCACGTTAAAGAGGTTGCATATCTTGCCTCTATGCTTGCCGCCGAAATAGGTGCTGATGTTGAAATGGCAAAGAGAGCAGGCCTGTTCCACGACATAGGAAAAGCTGTTTCTCATGAAACAGAAGGTTCCCATGCTGCTGTAGGTGCAGAGATTCTCAAAAGGTACGGTGAACCTGACGAAGTAATCAACGCAGCCGCTTCCCACCACGGAGAGGTTGAAGCAAAGTATGTTGAAGCAGTCTTAGCACAGGTGGGAGACGCACTATCCGCTGCAAGACCTGGTGCAAGAAGAGAAAGCCTTGAAGCCTACATCAAGAGAATAGAGAAGCTTGAAAGCATCGCTGAATCATTCCCTGGCGTTTCAAAGGCATTTGCGATACAGGCAGGTAGAGAAGTTAGAATCATGGTAGAACATGATAAGATTACAGACGAAGAAGCTGCCCTGCTTGCCCATCAGATAGCAAAGAGGATAGAAGAAGAGGTTCAGTATCCTGGGCAGATTAAAATAACTGTTATCAGAGAAACCCGTGCTGTCGATTACGCAAAGTAAAGAGGTAAAAGATGCTCAAGAAGCTGGACGAACAGGTAAAGAAAGACTTTAAAGAATACTTCCAGGATAGAGACTACGGCGTAATAGCCGTAACGGAAGAGGATGCGATAAGAGTCTTCGCAATAAAAACAACAAACCTAACAGAGATAGCCCGTCTAAAACACGGGCTATCTCCACTTTCAACGGTAGTTTTAGGTAGAGCAATGGCAGGCACAATACTCCTTACAACGCTTATAAAACATGGAACGGAACAGAGAATCCTTTTAAGAATAGAAGGTAATGGCCCTGCAGGTCTTGTTGTAGCTGAAGCAAACGGAAAAGGCGAAGTCAGAGGATTCATTCAGAATAAACAGATAGAAACAGCTACAAAAACTGTCAACGGAAAGAAAAAGTTTGACGTTAGAAGTGCTGTGGGAAAGGGAACGCTAACGGTTGTAAAAGATCTGGGATTGAAAACACCTTACGAAAGCTCCGTCCCTCTCATATCAGGGGAAATAGCAGAAGACATAGCTTACTACCTTTTAAAATCTGAGCAGATACCTTCAGCAGTCTCATTAGGTGTCCTTATCGGAAAAGACGGAAAAGTCAAAGCAGCTGGCGGA
>NZ_JALVIW010000054.1:0-33527 GCF_027028515.1 Desulfurobacterium sp.
TAACTTACCTGATATCCCGACATATACTGAATATTTAGAAGTAAAAGATACAAAAAATCCTGCCATAGAAGTTGCAGATATTGTTTTGAGCAGGAAATGGACTCTTGAGGAGTTGGAGAAAAAATCAAGAGAAAAGAAAAAATCACTAAGAGAAATTATCGAACTGCTTGAAGAGTTGGTTTTAGCAAATTCTGGAGTAGATAGTTTTAGTGAGATATTCAAGTTAATCTATGCCAAGCTATTTGATGAATGGGAAGCAAAAAGCAGAAAAAATAAAAAGTTAAAGTTTAGAAAATATAAAGACCCGAAGACAACTTATAAAGTAATTTCCGAGCTATTTGAGGGTGCAAAGCAAGAGTGGAAGGGGATTTTTGAGAAAACAGATAAGATAAAACTCACTCCAGAACATTTGAGCGTATGCGTCGCAGAAATGCAGGAAGTAAAACTCTTTGGAGCAGATTTAAGAATAATTGATGAAGCCTTTGAGTATCTCGTACCTGAAGTTTCAAAGTCAAAGAAAGGACAATATTTCACTCCAAGAGTGATAATAGATACTGCCGTAAAAATGTTAAATCCACACAAAAGAGAATACATAATTGATCCCGCCTGTGGTAGTGCAGGTTTTCTTGTTCATGCGATGCAATATGTTTGGGATAAATACAATATGAAAGACAAAGATGTAAAAACTGCTTATGCAAGAAAGTATTTGTGGGGCATAGATTTTGAGGAGAAAGCTACCAAGATTTCAAGAGCTATTATGTTAATTGCAGGTGATGGGAGATCCCATATTTACAAAGAAAACTCATTGGAATTTACCAGGTGGAGTGAAAAACTAAAAGCAGACTTGAGAGAAGAAGAACTTGTAAGAGATGATAAGTTTAAAGAACTTAATTTTGATATTTTAATGACAAACCCGCCCTTTGCAGGTGATATAAAAGAAGGATGGCTCAAAGCACTTTATGATATTGTCCCAGAAAGCAAAAAGAAGCCGGGGTCTAAGATAGACAGACATATACTTTTTATTGAAAGAGCTTTGGATATGATAAAGCCCGGTGGAAGGCTAGCAATTGTTTTACCTCAGGGAGTGTTCAATAACACAAATGATAGATACATTCGGGAATTTATAATAAGGAAGGCAAGGATACTCGCTGTCATTGGATTGCATGGAAACTCATTTAAGCCACATACTGGGACTAAAACTTCTTTGCTGTTTTTGAGGAAATGGAAAGAAGAAGAACTCGATGAAGGAGGGAATCCTAAAATTAAAGATTATCCAATATTCTTTGCAGTTTCAAAAATTCCATTTAAAGACAATTCTGGGAATTACATCTTTGTAAAGGATGAAAACGGAAACTTAGTATTTAATAAAAAAGGAAACCCTATCTATCAAACAGATTTATATGATATCGCAGATGCGTTCATTAAGTGGGGGAGAAAGAGGCTGGAAGAAGGAGATGAGACTTTTGATTTCTTGAATGATGTGGAGGTAGATTAAAATGTCTTCGGAAAACACAAGCATCAGGGAGAAATATTTGAATTGGCTTTCCCTGATAGAAACCGATTATATAACAATGTTCATTAAAACATGGTTTACTTTTCTTGCGTCTCTTCAAGAACTCCTAAACAACACTAAGGATAGAAGTATAGGAGACAGCCAAGTTTTAGAAGAATATAAAAACAAGATTTTTGAAGATATTGCAATTCAAATAGATGACGAGTTTATAAAAAATGTACTTAGATCCTATCTGCAAGCTAAAAATAATGCTTTAAGTTCAAATACATTTTTGAAAGATTATTTTAAAATTTTTTACTCATATAATGAAGGATATTCTCAAGAATTCTCATATACTTATAGAGGCAAAACGACTAAACTATTTCTAAATATTCATTCAAATAGTAGAGAAAAACACTTAAAAATGGTATTAACAGATGAGCGACGAGCTTTTATAGATTTTTTTGGAGAAAAAATAGAAACGGGATTTTCTTTATCTGAGAAAATTAAAATTAGTAGAATTTTTGAGGAAAAAGACAAGTTTATAGAAGAAATTTTATCAGCTGTAAGACAAAAAGCGGAAAATGTCATCAATAGCAAGCGTCGTCTTAATGAAAGAGGGAAGAGAGAAAGAATAAATTTTTTAAACGATAAGTGTTTAATAGACATAGAAAGGAAACTCAACGAAGAATTAGATATTAAGACAGTTTTTCCACTAAAACCCCATAATGCAATAAGCACTATAAACCCAAATACACTTAAAATTCTCAATAAACCTCAATACTTTGATGAAGATTTAACAAAATGGTTTATAGATTTTGCTTATAAACTGAGAAATATTCTATTTCATTTTATTATTGACCCTATGGATAAAGACTGGCAGTTGTTATTTAAACACACTTATTTAGCTTTTAAGCATATAACAGAGGAGAATATTAAAATTTTACAAAATAGAGGCGTGGAAAATGATAACAGCAACCTATAAAGGAAAATACTACGATGTGGAATATTCAATAGTTAATGTTTCTGAGTTAGAAGAAGATCTAAGAATTGGAGCTGAAACCTATCATCCTGAAAAAATAAAAACACTATCGTTCCTTAATAAAAAAGCAAACGGAACCACTATTGGGCAATATTTTTGTCTAGTAAGAGAATTATTTGACCCAAAAAAATCTCCTCCCAGAAAGATAAGGCTTTTAGAACTAGAAAATATGGGAAATTTTGAAATATTTGATATCCCGGAAGTTTTATCAACAGAATTTGATAGTAACAAGAATATAGCCAAATTTGGAGATGTAGTTATATCTAGACTCAGACCTTATTTGAGACAGGTAGGATTCATTTATTTGCCAGAAATATATACTACTACTGAACTTCTAATACTGAGGCAAAAAAATGATGAGTTATTAGGTATTAATTATTATCTCTATACATTTCTTATGACTAAATGGGTTCAAAAAATTCTTTTTTGGAGCCAAGAAGGTGTTAATCATCCACGTTTTCCTAAGTACATCCTTCTATATTGTCCCATACCCATACCGTCTTCAGAGTTTATAGCTGTGGTAAAGCGATTAATGGAAAATTATTTCAATTTAAGGCAAAAAGCAGAAGAACTTTACAAACAAGCAGAAGAAATTCTATTGAAAGAATTGGGACTTAAAAATTGGAAACCAGAAACAAAGAAAATAAAAATCGGTGGACAAGAATTTGAGGAAGAAGGAAACATTTCAATAAGGAATCTTTCAGAAGTTATAAAAGCAAACAGAATGGATGCCGAGTATTGGGAGCCTAAGTATGATGAGATTGAAGCGTTGATAAAGAAATATAAGAATGGATATGACTATTTGCCAAATTTGGTAGATATTTCTAAAAAGAAAATCAAAGTCAATGAAAATGAAATTTATTATTATATTGAATTGGCAGGTATTAGTCCAAATTTAGGTGTAGTAAAGCAAGCAAAACCAATTAAAGGTAAAGACTTACCTAGTAGGGCAAGGATGAAAGTTAAAAAAGGATATGTTCTAATGTCTTCAGTAGAAGGTTCTATAGATAAAATTGCACTGATAGACTTTGATAAAGATAATTTAGTGGCTTCTACAGGATTTTTTGTTTTTAAAGAAAGAGATTTATACAAAGAAACTTTGTTAGTTTTGTTGAAAATTTTAGCAACAAAATGCCTTGTTAGAGAAACACAGGGAACAATTTTAACTGCTATCCCATATGATTCCTTAAAAAGGATTATCCTACCAAGAATTAGTATAGAAACCCAACAGAAAATCTCTCGATTAATCCAGCAATTATTTAAAGCAAGAGAAAACAGCAAAAAACTATTAGAAATAGCAAAAAGAACGGTAGAAATTTATATTGAAAAAAATGAAGAAGAGGGATTAAATTATGCAAAAAACAAACTTAATGAACTTAACATTGAAATTAACTAATCTCGGCGGCGTGCGGGACTTTTCGCCTGCTTTCGCAGGCCCGCCCTTCGGGTCTGCTAATAAGCAGGTATTTGGCACTTCATGCATTCGTCCAAATCCTCGCTTCGCTCGGACTTCAGATGTCCGTCGAACGATACTGGCAGTTTATGTTTGGAGAGCAGTATGGGTAGATTTAAGAAGTTGCTTGTTGAGTTTGGAATTATTTTTCTCATAAGCTGGATAATTGAATTTGCCTATATGGGAATAAAAGGTGTTCTTGAGGGGACGCTTCTTTCGTTTCTTGAGGTTTCTCTTTCCTTTGACAACGCTGTTATGAATGCTCTTGTCTTAGCTACGATGACACCAAAGTGGCGGAAAAGGTTTATTACTTGGGGGATTCTTACGGCTGTGTTTGGCATGCGGTTTCTCTTTCCTGTTTTGATAGTTTCTCTCACTGCCGGGATTTCTTTTAAAGAAACGATAGATATAGCTTTCAAGCATCCTGCCATTTATGCGGAGCATCTTGAGCATGCAGAACCGCTTATCCTTGCTTTTGGCGGTTCTTTTCTTTTGATGGTATTTATAAACTGGTTGTTTGATGCTGGGAAGAATCTTCACTGGATAAAATTTTTTGAAGAGGGAGCTTCAAAAGTTGCAAGGTTAGGAGAGATAAAACTTATTTTTGCCCTTGCTATTGTTTTTGTAATTGGTTTGTTAAAGCAGCAGGAAAACATTACGCTTGCCATGATTTTGGGAGTTCTCCTTTTTGAAATTGTTCATTTTGTTAAAGATGCTATTGAGTATTTTAAAAAAAAAGATTACTTTTCAGGAGACAGCGGTTGGGCAAGCTTTCTCTATCTTGAGCTTTTAGATGCTTCCTGTTCGCTTGATGGAACGGTTGGTGCATTTGCTATAAGCCAGAATCTCATAATTATCACTCTCGGCCTTTCTGTCGGTGCTTTTATCCTTCGTTCACTTACCGTTTATTTTGTGGATACCGGCAGGTTACAGCATCTTCCCTATCTTGAACACGGAGCTCACTGGGGTATCGGTGGTTTAGGGATAATGATGCTGCTTGAACTGTTCTTCTCAATTCCTGAGGTGGTTGTAAGTTTGACGGCTCTTGTTTTTATACTATCTTCTCTTTACTCTTCCTTAAGGAAAGGAGGGCAGTTGCTATAATTATAATAAAATTGCCTGGGAAATTACCGATAGTAATATCATTAATATTTTTATAAATTGGGGGACGGTCAATGGGCTTTTTAAAAAAGCTTGGCATGGAAAAGGTAAGCAGACAGATTCTTCTTGTTGTATTTATTCCTATTTTTGCCGCTGTTATGGTGCTTGGCAGGCAGGCAAGAGAAGTTTACAGGAAGATTTATGCTCCTGCCAGAATAATGGAAGTTCATTTTCCCATGGTTGAATCAGTTGCAAAACTTGCCCATGACCTTGCTGTTGAAAGAGGGTTATCAACGGCTTTTGTTACTCAAAACAGAGATAAAACTTCTCCTGTATATGTGAAGCTTTTATCCCAGAGGAGGAAAGTAGACAGAGATATTAAAGATTTTCAGTATGTTGTTTCTCATTATCTTTCATCTGACGATGTGCATAAAGTTTCCGCGACGGAGCTCAAAAAATTGAGGCAGGAAGTTGACAGTGGAAATGCTTCCAACATAGATGTTTTAACGGCTTATACAGGCTATATTGATGAAGTGAGAGGTAACATTCACAAGCTGGCCGAAAAAGAACTAAAGGATACTGTTTTTGAAAGAGACCTTGTTGCTTTTAACCTTTTCCTGAAGTACAAAGATACTTTTGGTGTTGAAAGAGCTCTTGCATCAAGTATTACTTCTTATGTAAATTCTCATGGTGTAAACGCTACAATACCGAAAGCGCTGCTTACATTTTATAAAACTGTAAACGATGAAGAAAACGTTTTGAGAGGAGTCGTTGATACACTTTCTTTTAACGAATTAAAAAAGAGATTCCGTTCTATAGAGACAACACCTGAATTTAACAGGGTTAGAGAAATAAAAAAGATAATAGATGGTGAAAGATATCGGGAACTTGCCGCATATAAGCCTCTTCAGGTTTTTCAGATTTACACAGACTTTTTGAAGGTTTTGAAAAGGTTTCAGGATGAGTATCTCGATCTTCTGAAAAAAAGGACGTTAAGTTTTTATATGGATGCAAGGAGGGAAATGATTGTATTTTCGTCTCTTGTCGTCGGTCTTTTGTTGGTTTTAATGTTTGTTGCCGTTTTGAGACGGAAGATACTTAATTCAACAAATGAGATAAAAGGGCTGCTTGAAACCATTAACAGGGGAAATTTAAAGGTTTCAATGGATGACGTTTCAGGTAATGATGAATTTGCCGAAATGAAGCGTTTGATTAATGGACTGATAGGAACTTTTAAAAGTGTAATTTCCGAAGTCGATAAAGTTTCTGAGAAAATTTCAAGAGGTGATTTTGAAATTTCAACGAGTAAGAGTGTGTTCAGGGGAGACTTTAAAGTTCTTGAGAGGAATCTACAAAAAATAGTTGAAACACTGAAGGCTTTTATGTCTGAAATGAATCTTGTTACGGAGAGTCTATCTAACGGTAGATTGGATGTGACTGTAAATGAGAAAGGTTTTGAGGGAAGATACAGGGAGATTGTTCACGGTTTATCAGAGATAGTTGATAACTTCAGGAAGGTTGTTGATGTAGTCAATAAAATGGCTGAAGATCTTGCAGATGCGAAGTTTAAGACATACGACGAAACACTACTGCCAGGGGAACTTAAGTCTATTGTAAAGAATATAAATCTTGCTTCTAACGACATAAAGAAGGCCATGGATACACTTGCCTCTATCTTAGAGCAGGCTGATATACAGCAGGAAATAGATGTTGAATCGTTCAAGGGAGACTTAAGAAAAGTTGGGGAGGCGGCAAATACATTTGCTCTCACGATGAGAAACATAATCAGGGAAATAAACAGGTTTGTTAATGAGCTTGAGAGTGGAAACTTAAGTGTTGAGCTTGACGATTCAAAATTCCCGGAATCTTTGAAAACCCTGAAGGATGCCCTTGTAGGTATTCAAAATACTTTCCTTACCATAAGAGATTCTCTTCTCCTTGCTACTCGTAAACTTGCAGGTGGTAATCTTATGGTAAGGATGAATGAAGATGAACTTAAGGGTGACCTGAAAGAGATAGCTGTATCGTTCAATAAAGGTATTGAATCTCTTGGCAAGTCTATAGGTCTATCTATCGATACGCTTAAGAAGGCGGTAGTTCTCCTTGAAAACAAGGTTGATAGTCTTTCAGAAGTAATGGAGAAGATTCTTTATCAAACTGATAAGACCAACGCAGTTTCTGGCTCTATAGAGAAGACCTCAAAAGATATAGCTGATCTTGCAGGGGAAGTTCTTGAAGTTAACAAGCTTTCTTCTAAAAACTTACAGATAGTTGACGAAGCGAAGAGTATTATTGATGAAATTAAGAAGCTTCTTGATGAAAGAACGAAGGAATTGGGTTCGATTGTTGAGATTATCTTCCAGATAGCAACTCAGACGAACCTTCTTGCTCTCAACGCTGCCATTGAAGCTGCAAGGGCAGGTGAAGCTGGTAGAGGTTTTGCCGTAGTTGCTGACGAGGTGAGGAAGCTGGCTCAGAAGGTTGTTTCTGCTACGGATCAGATAAAGGCGACAGTTTCCAACATAAACAAAGATATAAGAGAGAAGGTTATAGATAACGTTTCAAGGGCTTTTGAAAACATAAAAGAGTCGATGGAAGAGCTCGAAAAGATTGTAGTTAAGGTTTCTGAAGAGGCGAAGTCAGAATCTGAGTCTATAGAAGAGGTTGCTAAGACGGTAAAGGAGGTTGCAGAGATAGCCACAAGAAATGTGGATGATTTAAAAGAAGTGGTTGAGGGAATAACCAGAGTTTCTGAAAAGATTAAGGAACTTGAAGAAGAGCTAAACAGGTTTAAGGTTTAAAAGTGAAAAGTTTATCTTCCCGGCGAAAGAACCGGGAAGATTTCTTATTCTATTATTTCAAGGACTGCTCTTTTACCGCTCTTTGCAGCAACTGAAGAGATTAATGTCCTTACTGCTTTTGCAGTTCTTCCCTGTTTGCCGATAACCTTGCCGAGGTCTTTAGGGTCAACCTTCAGTTCGATAATTACAGTTCTTTCTCCTTCCGTTTCAACAACGTTTACAGCATCCGGGTTGTCAACTAACTTTTTAACGATGCACTCAACTAACTCTTTTACTGCAGACATGGTCGCCTCCCGTTTCCAGTATTACTGGATAGCTTGCTTTAGAAGTGCAGCAACCCTCTCAGTTGGCTGAGCTCCTTTAGCAATCCATTCTTTTACTTTTTCAACGTCAATTTGAAGTTCTTTTGATTTAGGGTTGTAAGTTCCAAGGATATCTACCGCTTTTCCGTCTCTCTTTGACATACCTTCGGCAACAACAATTTTATAGACTGGAAGCTTCTTTCTTCCTACTTTCTTGAGTCTTATCTTTACCAACTTCTCTCCTCCTTAAAGACAGTTTTGTAAAAGGTAATTTTATACCAATCGTAATTTAATACAACCTTACATGAATGGGAAGGGGAATTTCCCGCCTTTTTTGGCCATCTTTTTCTGCATCTTTTTCATCTGTTTCATCATCATTTTTGCCTGTGCAAACTGCTTCAAAAGGGCATCGACATCTTTGACACTTGTGCCACTTCCTCTCGCTATTCTTCGTTTTCTGCTGGCGTTTATAATTGCGTGGTTTCTCCTCTCTTCCGGTGTCATGGAATTTATGATAGCTTCAATCCTTTTAAGTTTTTTGTCGTCTATTGCTTTGTCAAGTTGCTTGAGCATCTTCTGGCTGGAAAGTCCCGGAATCATCTTTATAAGCTGTTTTATAGGTCCCATTCTCTGTATCATTTCAAGCTGTTTCTTAAAGTCTTCAAGTGTGAACTCGCCGGATAAAAGTTTTTCCTGCATGGAGATGGCTTCTTCTTCATCTATCACTTCCTGTGCCTTTTCTACAAGACTTACAACGTCACCCATTCCTAAAATTCTTGATGCCACCCTGTCAGGATAGAACGGTTCAAAGTCGTCTATCTTTTCACCGACGCCGGCAAATTTTATCGGTTTGCCTGTTACGCCTTTTACGGAGAGTGCAACACCACCCCTTGCATCAGAATCAAGCTTTGTGAGGATGATACCTGTCATACCGACGTTTTCATCAAAAGCTTTTGCTATGTTTACGGCTTCCTGTCCTGTCATGGCGTCGGAGACAAAGAGCACCTCATCAGGTTTGATGCTTTCTTTTATCTCTTTTGCCTCCTTAAGCATCTCTTCGTCTATGTGAAGTCTTCCTGCTGTATCAACTATGAGAACGTCGTAGTTCTCTTCCTTTGCCTTTTTAAGTGCATCTTCTGCAATCTTTGCTGCGTCTTTTTCGTTCTCTTCAAGAAATACCGGAACACCTATCTGCTGGCCAAGTTTTTTAAGCTGAAGCATGGCGGCAGGTCTGTATATGTCAACGGAGGTAAGTAGAACCTTTTTGCCCTGCTTTTTGAGTAGTTTTGCAAGTTTTGCAGATGTTGTGGTTTTACCTGAACCCTGAAGACCTATAAGTAGGATCACTGAAGGCTTGCTTTTAAGGTTCAACGGTTCAGCTTTTTCACCTAAGGCTTTTACAA
Source organism: Desulfurobacterium sp. (assembly GCF_027028515.1). Classification (NCBI taxonomy): domain Bacteria; kingdom Pseudomonadati; phylum Aquificota; class Aquificia; order Desulfurobacteriales; family Desulfurobacteriaceae; genus Desulfurobacterium; species Desulfurobacterium sp. Next base: position 9,595 of record NZ_JALVIW010000054.1, read on the forward strand.
GTTCGTCGTGAACTATCTTTACAAGTTGCTGAACGGCTGTAACCCCTTTTGTTACTTTGGCTCCTAAAGCTTTCTCTTTAATCTCTTTTATAAAGTTTGAAACAACTTTGTAGTTTACATCTGCTTCAAGTAGTGCAAGCTTTATCTCTCTCAACCCTTTGTTAAGAGTCTCTTCATCTATTCTTCCCTTTTTTGCTATTTTGCCTATTGCAGATTGTATCTTTTCCGCAAGTGCGTCAAACATTTCTCCTCCATCTTAAAAAGCGATTTCAGTTCCCGCCCTGCAGTCAATAAATCTATCCTTAAATGTTTCTTTGAAAACCTCTATCCCGCTGTTTCCCGTACAGTGGCAGGGGGCAACAAATTCTGTAAAATCCATCAGTTTTTCAGCGATTTTCTTTATGCTTGTTTCATCTTTTTTGTAAAGGTGAAAGCCGCCAATTATCATGTAGAGTTTTTCTTCAGAGAGTCGTACAGCTTCTTCTGCTATTCTCTCTATTCCTGGATGAGAGCATCCCGTTACCAAAATACTTCCTTTCTCTGTCTTTGCTACTAAAGCGTGTTCAAAGGCAGGATCTCTCATTCCTGTAGGCATCATGCCGGTTGAGAAGATTTCAGGTGCTATGACTGTTGGATCTTCGACAGGTATGACGATGCCTTTTTCACCAACTTCTTCCTCAAAAAATTCTGCATCGCTTTCGGGGACGAATATGTCCGCATGGGGAGCTTTTTCTGTGACGGTTTTAAGTCCGCCGGTATGATCCCAGTAGTTATGAGAGATGAATATACTGTCTATATCTGATAGATTTATGGAGAGTGTGGCGGCGTTTTTTTCGAGTATTTCAGCTTTTGCACCTGTGTCAAACAGTATGTTTGTTTCCCCTTCTATAAAGGTTGAAAATCCCCAGTCCGGAATTAATCCTTCGGCGGCTCTATTGTCGTACAGGATTACGATTTTCTCTATCATCTGTTACCTCCTTACGGATGGTTTCATTATATATGATTCTCTTTTGGTTGCCTTGGAAAAAAAGATTTCTTATATTTCTATCTCATCAATAACAATTAAAGACAATCTATTTCTGCCCGGGTGGCGGAATTGGCAGACGCGCAGGACTCAGGATCCTGTGGTGGCAACACCGTGCGGGTTCAAATCCCGCCCCGGGCACCATCAAACTGCAACCGTTTTAATATAATGGTTGTATGGAGAAATCTCTTTAGAGGATTAAAATGTTTTCTCTTTTATCAGGGGCTGCTGCTGACTTTTTTCAGTTTTACCTGGAACTTTTAAAAGATGGGAAACTTTCTGACGCTGTTAGATGTTGGGATTTTTCTGCCGCTTCTTCAAAGGTTTCTCTTGTCCCTATTTTTTTAGTTGCTGCACTTTTCATTTTCTCCTTCATTTTCTCCCGGCGTGGATTTTTCCTCGTTGCCTTTTTAAGGAGAGTTATGGAGAGCGGAAAACTGCTGTTTCTTTTTATTATTTCTGTTGTTGTTTTCAGTTTTATTCTGCGTTTTTCTCTCGTGTATGGGGCTTTGAGGTTTATGGTAGGTGCGGATAGCTCTATTTTAGGAAACCGGAAAGTTAAGATTGTTGCCGAAGAGGATAGAGGCGACACAGTTGTTGTGAGGTATGTTCTGGGAAGGGATGCCTTATATGAAGCTGTTTTGAAAAAGGACGATGATAGCTTTAAAATTTTAAAATCTAAGCGGTTTATTAGAAGGTATAAAGATGGAATTAAGCCGTCTGATAAGAAACGCTAAGAGAATTGTTTTCTTCACAGGTGCTGGAATAAGCGCGGAGAGTGGAATTCCTACGTTTAGGGGAAAGGATGGTCTCTGGAACAGGTATTCACCGGCTGAACTTGCTACGTTTGAGGCGTTTTTAAATGACTCTTTGAAGATCTGGAAGTGGTACCTTTACCGTATGTGGCTCATTGCTAAGGCTCAGCCAAACCCCGGACATACTGCGATTGCTGAGTTTGAAAAATTGTTTAGCGGAAAAGTTATAGTTGTTACTCAAAATGTTGACGGACTTCACGAAGAGGCAGGTTCTGTAAAAGTTTTGGAGCTTCACGGTAATATTTTTGAGGGAAAGTGCAGGTTCTGTGGTGCATTTTACAGTAAGGAGCGGTTTTCTGAGATTTTTCCAATTGCCAGTAAGTGCTTTTTAAAGAATCTTTCAGAAAGTGATTTTAAGGAGAAAATACTGAAAGGACTTTCTGAAGACTCTCTCCCTGTCTGTCCTGTGTGCGGTGAGCTTGTTGGTCCTGGTGTCGTATGGTTTGGGGAAGCTCTTCCTGAAGATGTTTTGTCTCAAGCCTTTTCTGTGTCTAAAGGTTCGGACCTCTTTTTCTCTGTCGGGACTTCTGCTCTTGTTCAGCCTGCAGCTTCACTTCCAATAGTTGCGAAGGAATCCGGTGCTGTTTTGGTTGAAGTTAATCCTGAGGAAACCTTTCTTTCAAAACAGTGTGATTTTGTTTTTAGAGGTTCTGCTGCTAAAGTTTTACCTTCTATTCTTAAAGAGGTGAAAAATATATGAAGAAGTGTTCTTGCAGGAAAGGAAAGAGTTACAGGTTGCTTATTTCTAAAGAGATGGAAAGGCTTTTCCGTTTTATGAAAAGGTATCCGGAAGTTAAATCCTGTATTTTTGTTCTTATTAATACCTACCCGCCTACAGATTCAGAAAGGATAACAGCCGAGAGGGTTTTTCATACGGTAAGGGAGTGTTACGATGCAGGGTTAATCTCTTTTTCAGCCGCAGTTGAATTGCTGAATGTGTTGAAATCTTTTTTTTATCAAAAGAACAGACACGCGGAGAGGTAATTTTCTTGAGGTTGTCCTTTCTAAGAGGGGTGCAATTCGTTTAAAAGGTAAAGTTAGGCGTCTAAATCAGTGCAGACTATATAGAGGGAGGGTGAAGATTTCTGACAAAGAAATAGATGTCGCTTTTTCAGGACCTGAAGGACTTGAGATTCACGAGTGTAAGGCAAATATGATTCGTCAGTGGCGGGATCCACTGTTCAAGAGGACAAAGAAGGGCAGGAAACTTGGGTTTTTAAATGAAGTTGCGAGGGAATGTGGGCAAAGGACATTTGCCTTCTGTACAGGACTTGATGGGAGTTTCGCGACGGAATATATAAAAGAGCTCTTAGAAGCTTACGGTTATAAGAATCTGTTAGTTGCAGGGAAGGAAGAGTTGATTAAATCAGGTGATTTTCTTTAAAGCTGAAAAAGCTGTCTCTTCCTATTATGATGTGATCAATGATTTCTATACCTAAAATTTCGCTTCCCTGAACGATTTTTCTGGTTACTTTTATGTCGTCTGTTGAAGGTTCAGGATTTCCTGATGGGTGGTTGTGAAACAGGATGACAGCAACGGCTAAATCCTTTACTGCCGGATGGAAGACCTCTTTAGGTTCAATGTGTGCAAAGTTTACTCCACCTTTTGAAACTGTATGGATGTTTATAAGCTCTCCTTTTGTGTTTAGTGTTAATATACCGAACGTTTCCACCTTTTCATATCTGAGATGTTCAAGAAGATTAACGACAGCTTCAGGTGAGTTTATCTTTCTCTTTTTTTTCAGTTTGCCTGCTCTTCTTCCTGCTTCGATGGCTGCTTTCAATGTTATTGCTTTTGCCTTTCCCAATCCTTTAAAGGTGGAAAGTTCTCTTACTGAGGCTTCAGATATACCTTCTATTCCGCCGAACCGAATGAGGATTTCCCTTGCAAGATCTATTACATTTTTCCCTTTAATACCTGTTCTAAGAAGTATGGCAATTATTTCAGCGTCTGTCAGGTTTTCGGCACCCAATTTAAGGAGCTTTTCTCTTGGACGATCAGATTCAGGAAGATCTTTAACTCTGTAAAAACTCAAGGCTTCTCCTTTGAGCGAAGGTTAGTAAAGGGGGGAAGATTATTCCCCCCTGCTATCTATCTTCTTTAAGACTGCGGCACACCTCGGGCATACGTCCGGATATTCTGGATCTTTTCCAACATCTTCTGAGTACATCCAGCACCTTTCACACTTTTTACCGGGTGCTTTATTTAAGCTGACCTTTGCTCCTTTTATTATTTCAGCATCTTCTATGGCTGTTTCTGGTGCTTCTTCGATCGGTTTAACGGTTGCCTTTGATGTTATGAAAATGTACGGAAGCTCATTTTCGTATTTTTTAAGGAGCTGGTAAAGGTCACCGTCTGCATAGACCGTTACTGCAGCTTCAAGGGAGTGGCCAATTAATTTTTCAGCTCTTGCCGTTTCCGTAGCTTTGTTTACGAGACTTTTCACCTTTATAAGTTTTTCCCAAACGGGAAGGAGTTCTCTCTCTTCTGGGATTTCGCCTTTGAACTCTTCGATAAATACCGATTCCTCTTTCTTTCCCGGGATATGAGAATAGACTTCTTCCATCGTAAAGGATAGTATGGGTGCGAGAAGTTTTGTGAGTTCTCTTATGATTATGTAAATTGCGGTTTGCGCGCTTCTCCTCTTTTTAGAGTCGGGAAGTTCGCAGTAAAGTGTGTCTTTAAGAATGTCAAGATATGTTGCGCTGAGTTCTGTTGCACAGTAGTTATATACCAAGCGATATATTCTGTTAAATTTAAAGTCCTCGTAATGTTTAATAATCTCTTTTTTAAGGTCGGAAAACTTTGTAAGTGCCCACCTGTCTATCTCTTCCATTTCGTTGAATGGGACAGTGTCCTTTTCAGGATCAAAGTCGTTCAGGTTCCCAAGTATAAATCTCATTGTGTTCCTTATCTTTCTGTAAACATCAGCTATTTGTTTAAGGATTTCGTTTGAAATTCTTACGTCTTCTGTAAAGTTTTCACTTGATACCCAGAGTCTGAGGATGTCAGCGCCAAACTGTTTTATGACATCCTGAGGTGGAATAACGTTTCCGAGGGATTTGCTCATTTTCCTTCCCTGTTGGTCAAGGGTGAAGCCGTGTGTTAGAACTGATTTATACGGAGCTTTTCCCCTTGTTCCGCAGGATTCAAGGAGGCTTGCCTGGAACCAGCCTCTGTGCTGGTCTGAGCCTTCAAGATACATATCTGCAGGCCATGAAAGTTCTTCTCTCCTCTCAAGGACAGCGGCATGAGAACTTCCGGAGTCAAACCATACATCCAGGATATCCATTTCTTTCTTAAACTCTGTACCGCCACACTCTGGACATGTAAATCCCTCGGGCAGAAGTTCTCTTGCCTCTTTTTCGTACCAGGCATCGGCGCTTTCTCTCTCAAAAATATCTGCAACGTGATCGGCTATTTCTTTTGTTGCGATAAGCTTGCCACACTTTTCGCAGTAGAATGCAACAATTGGAACACCCCATATTCTCTGTCTTGAAATGCACCAGTCGGGTCTCTGCTCAACCATGTTGCTGATTCTTATCTCTCCCCATTCAGGAATCCACTTAACCTTTTTAATCTCTGAAAGGGCTGTTTCTCTAAGTGTGGGTTCACCTTTATCGAGGGCGATAAACCACTGAGGTGTTGCCCTGAAGATTACAGGTTTTTTACACCGCCAGCAGTGAGGATAGGAATGGACTATCTCTTCGACAAGCAGGAGGTGACCACTTTCCTTTAACTTTTCTATGATAATATCGTTTGCCTTCCATATCTTGATGCCGTGGAGCCACTCCGGTGCCTCTTCTGTAAATCTTCCATAATCGTCAACAGGTGCAAGTACTGGAAGGTCATAACCTTTTGCCGCTATGTAGTCCTCTTCACCATGACCGGGTGCACTATGAACCACACCGGTTCCCGTTTCGTCGGAGACGAAGTCTGCCAGTATGGCGAAGCCTTCTCTATCTACGAATGGATGCTGGTATTTTACTTTCTCAAGCTCTTTGCCTTTAAAGGTTTTAACAGGTGTTAGCTTTTTCCCTGTTTTTTCTTCAAACTCTTTTACCAGAGTGGTTGTTATTATGTAATACTCGCGCGTTTTTTCATCTTTGAGCAGTTGATATTCAAGTTCTGGATGGAGGATAACGGCGATGTTTGCAGGAAGAGTCCACGGTGTTGTTGTCCATATTACGAAATAGCTCTTTTCCGGAAAGTTTTCATCTTTTATTTCAAACTTTACATATATGGACTTTGAAGTTTCGTCTTTGTATTCAATTTCTGCCTCTGCAAGGGCGGTTGTGCAGTTAGGACACCAGTAAACAGGTTTTTTTGCCCTATAAACGAGTCCTTTGCCGTAGAATTTCGCAAGTTCTCTTAAAATGTCTGCCTGATAGCGTGGCTTCATCGTTATGTAAGGGTTTTTCCAGTCACCCATTACACCGAGTCTTATAAACTCTTCTTTTTGAATTTTTATCCAGTTTTCAGCGTATTCCCGGCACTTTTTCCTTACCTCTACTGGGTCAACTTCGTCTTTTCTCTTTTTGAGTTTCTGAAATACAGCTCTTTCGATGGGCAGACCGTGGCAGTCCCAGCCGGGGACATAAGGCGTGAAGTATCCTGCCATTGCTCTTGACTTTACGATGATGTCTTTTAAAACCTTATTTAGAGCATGACCTATGTGAATGTGTCCGTTTGCGTATGGTGGTCCGTCGTGGAGGACGTACTTTTTGTTTTTATCTTTCCTTTCCAGTACTTTTTGATAAAGGTCTATCTCTTCCCACTTCTTGAGTATCTCTTTCTCTTTTTTTGGAAGGTTACCTCTCATAGGGAACGATGTTTTTGGAAGGTTCAGTGTCTCTTTGTAATCTCTCTTCTCCTCTGACATTTTAAGTCCTCCGCTTTTATAAGCTTTCAGTAGCCAATAATTATACTACTTTAAGTTCGTATTCTGATAGAAAGACCGGTAAGTGAGCTCTTCTACCAGATTTTAAATAGTAACTATCCTTTTTAAAGGTGGTGGCTATTAAAGGCCTTGCTAAATATGACATCTGTAGTAAAGAGTTACAGAAGGTTATTGAAATTGGGAATAGAGATGAGGTAAAGGCGGCTCTTTTTGCCCTTTATTTCAGAAGGGATAGTGTGAAGGGTGTATCTAAGTATCTTGGTTCGAAAGATTCTGACTTGAGATTTCTGGCCATTTCTTACTACTTGACGCACAGCCCTTCCGAAGCTGTTTTGAAAAGGATAGAGGAGAACCTTGGTACCGAAACAGATCCTAAAGTGAAGGCAAAGGCACTTGAAGTTATACTTACCTATGACAAAAATCCTGATATAGACACGTTTCTATCTGCTATATCTGATGAAGATATAAAGAGGCGTCTTGCTTTAAGGCTTCCTTTTGTTAAGAATAGAAAGATATCTTCGAAACTTTTAAAGCCTTTTTTGAATGATAATGATACGATTATTTTAACCTCCGCACTTACCTACATAGGAAATTCAGGAAACAGGAGATACTGCTCCCTTGTAAAGGATTTTCTCTTTTCGCCTGATGAGTCTGTTAGGAGTGCTGCTATGTGGGCGGAGGGGAGATTGAGCTGTCTCGAAGGTGTAAAGTATTTGCTGGGGATTATTTCAGATTTTAATAACGACGATTCTTTAAGACTTCAAGCTGCAAAAATGCTTTTGATGTTTGATAATTGATAAAGATATTTGAAAAAGAACCTTTCAGCTCTACAAAAGGTTTACAACAATGAAATCCTTGACGATGTAAAGGATAATCTCTATAAAGTTATTGCTAAAGCTAAGGGTTAAAAAAGAGAAAGGGGGAATAAAATCCCCCCTGCTTTCAGGCTATTACTCAGCACTGATGCAATCTGTTGGGCACACTTCAACGCAGGCGCCGCAGTCGATACATTCTTCTGCAGCAATGGTGTACTTTCCATCATCTGTTGGGTGAATAGCGTTTGTAGGACATACAGAAGCGCAAGCGCCGCATCCGATGCATCCTTCTTGGTCAATTACGTGAGCCATTTTCACCTCCCTTAGACTGTGAGAATTTCCTCCTCTTTTTTCTTGAGGAGTTCATCAACCTGTTTTACGTATTTATCGGTAACTTTCTGGAGTTCGTCTTTAAGCCTTTTAATCTCATCTTCGGATATGCCGCCCTCTTTCTTCATCTTATCGAGTTCTTTCATAAGCTCGTGGCGAATGTTTCTGATGGCTATCCTTGCCTGTTCAGCCATCTTTCCAGCCTTTTTAACTAACTCTCTTCTCCTCTCTTCAGTTAGAGGTGGAAGGTTTATTCTTATCACGTTTCCGTCTGTTTGAGGCATTACGCCAAGATCGGAGTTCCTTATGGCCTTTTCAATGTTTGGAACAACAGAGATGTCCCATGGCTGGATGGCTATCTGTGTCGCTTCTGGAACAGAAATCTGGGCGAGCTGCTTTATTGGTGTCATTGTTCCGTAGTAATCAACCTTTATATCCTCAACAAGAACGGTTGATGCTCTACCCGTTCTGAGTCCGGCAAATTCAGACTTTAACACGTCAACGCTTTTTTTCATTCTTCTTTCGGCATCTTTTATAATGTCATTCATAGTGCCTCCCCTTCTACAACTGAACCTACGTTTTCACCTTTTACTACCTTCTCAAGGTTTCCCGGTTTACGGACGTCAAACACAATTATCGGTATGCCGTTCTCCATGCAGAGTGATACCGCAGCTGAATCCATCACTTTTATACCTTTTACTATAACATCTTTATATGATATCTTATCAAGTTTTACAGCATTCTTATCCTTCATGGGGTCTGCCGTATAGACACCGTCAACCTTCGTTGCTTTTAGAAGGATGTCGGCATTTATTTCTGCGGCACGAAGTGCTGCCGCCGTATCGGTTGTAAAGAACGGATTTCCTGTGCCTGCGGCGAATATGACCACCCTTCCCTTTTCAAGGTGTCTGATAGCCCTCCTTCGGATGTAAGGTTCTGCGATTTCTCTCATCTCTATAGCGGATAAAACGCGCGTTTTCAAACCTTTCTTCTCAAGGGCGTCCTGAAGTGCAAGGGCGTTCATAACCGTCGCAAGCATTCCCATATAGTCTGCAGTTGCTCTGTCCATTCCCTGAGTTGCGCCTTTTACGCCTCTAAAGATGTTACCGCCGCCGATTACTATAGCAAGCTGAACGTCCAAGTCGGCAACTTTTTTTATCTCTTCAGCAAGGGAACTTAAAAATTCCGGGTCTATACCGTAGGGAAGATTTCCCTGAAGGGCTTCGCCGCTGAGTTTAAGGAGGATTCTTTTATATTTTATTTCTTCCATAACCCTTTTCCCTGAAGAAGGTTTAAGGAGAGGGGATGTTACTCCCCTACTCCGAATCTGCAGAATCTTTTTACTTTGATGTTTTCACCAAGCTTTGTGATGTATTCTTTGATAAGATCACCAATTGTTTTGCTGTCGTCCTTAATCCATGGCTGGTCAAGAAGGCAGTTTTCTGAGTAGAACTTGTTAAGTCTTCCTTCAACGATTTTCTCAACGATGTGTTCAGGTTTTCCTTCTGCAACAGCCTGCTCTTTGAGAATTTCTTTCTCTTTTTCTATCACTTCAGCAGGAACCTCTTCCCTGCTTACGTATTTTGGTTTCATTGCGGCCACCTGCATGGCTATTTCGTGGCCTAAAGCTTTAAAGTCATCTGTTCTTGCCACGAAGTCCGTTTCACAGTTAATCTCAACTAAAGCGCCGACTTTGCCGCCTGCGTGGATGTAAGAAACAACGATACCTTCAGCCGTTGCTCTGTCTGCCTTCTTTGCAGCTTTTGCAGCACCTTTCTTTCTGAGAATTTCAATAGCCTTTTCCATGTTGCCTTCAGCTTCCTGAAGGGCCTTTTTACAGTCAACGATACCGGCACCTGTCTTTTCTCTAAGCTCTTTTATCATCTGTGTTGTTATTTCAGCCATTATTATTCCTCCTCTGGAACGAATTCAGCTTCTTCAATAGCCTCTTCGCCTTCGGCAAGCTTTATAGCTTCTCTTCTCATCTTTCCTTCAAGGACAGCATCTGCGATTCTTGACGTGAGAAGCCTTATTGCTCTAATGGCGTCGTCGTTTGCCGGAATCGGGTAATCAATAAGGTCAGGGTCGGCGTTTGTGTCAACGAGGGCAACGATAGGAACACCTGCCTTTCTTGCTTCTGTAACGGCGTTTTCTTCCCTTACCACATCAACGATGAAGAGGGCGTCAGGAATTCTTTTCATGTTTTCAATTCCGCCGATGTACTTCTCAAGCTTCTCTTTCTTTCTTTTAAGCTTCATAGCCTCTTTCTTGGGGAGCTTTTCAAAGATGCCCTCTTCCTCCATCTTCTTGAGCATTTTAAGTTTGAAAATGCTCTTCTTGATAGTTTCAAAGTTTGTAATTGTTCCACCTAACCATCTCTTGTTAATGTAGAACATGCCACATCTTTCGGCTTCTTCTTTTACGATGTCTTGTCCCTGTTTCTTTGTGCAGACAAAAAGAATTGTTCCGCCGTTTGCCACTAAGTCGGCAACGTAGTCGTAAGCTTCATCAAAGTACTTGAGAGTTTTTTGAAGGTCGATAATGTGGATACCGTTTCTCTCTGTGAAGATGAACCTCTTCATTTTGGGGTTCCATCTCTCTTTCTGGTGACCGAAGTGAACCCCGGCTTCAAGAAGTTCTTTCATTGTGATTCTTGAGCCTTTTGGTCTTGGCTTGAATGTTTCTTCCTGTGTTTCTTCCTGCTCTGTTGCTTCTACTTTCTGCTCTTCTGCCTGTTCTTCTTTTCTGATCTCTTCAGCCATCTTTCCTCCTGTTTTCTGGTTTAGCCTCCCATCCCGTCGTCTTCGGAGAGAACCCGTTAGGGCACCCCTCTCCGAATCAGGGAAGGTGAGTTGTCGTTGGTAATATATTGGAAATTGACTATACAGTCAATAGAGCTACTCCTGACTCTGATAGCTGCCAATCTTTCTAAATTTTCTATATCTATCTTTTTTAAGCTCTTCAGGGCTCATTTTTAACAGCTCTTTAAGGTGTTTGTTCACATATTCCTCAAATTTCTGGAATGTGAATTTGTAGTCCTTGTGAGCACCTTCAAGAGGTTCAGGTATTATGTCATCAATGATTCCTAACTCTTTTAGGTATTTGGATGTTAGCTTTAGAGCTTCGGCAGCTTCCTTAACCTTGTCTTGTGACTGCCACAGTATTGCGGCGCATCCTTCCGGTGATATTACCGAGTAAACAGCGTTTTCATACATTAAAAGTCTGTTAGCAACACTTATGGCCAGAGCACCACCACTTCCGCCTTCACCAATTACAACGCTTACAACGGGGACTTTCAGCCTGGACATTTCAAGGAGGTTCCTTGCTATGGCTTCTGATTGCCCGTGTTCTTCTGCTTCAATTCCCGGAAATGCGCCGGGGGTGTCAACTAACGTGATTATTGGTTTTCCAAACTTTTCTGCAAGTTTCATGACTCGGAGGGCTTTTCTGTAGTCTTCAGGTGTTGGCATTCCAAAGTTTCTTGCTATTTTGTCCTTTGTATCTCTTCCCTTTTCCTGGGCTATGACACATACAGGAATGCCTTTAAAGTATGCAAATCCAGCAATGATTGCCTTTCCGTCGCCGCAGTGTCTGTCGCCGTGAAGCTCAATAAATTCTTCGAAAACGTTGTTTATAAAATCAATAGCGTGGGGACGGTCAGGATGCCTTGCCAGAAGCACCTTGTCCCACGGCGTAAGGTTGGAGTAAAACTCTTCAATCTTTTTTTGAAATTTCTCTTCTATCTCTCTAATCACCTGCGGGTCGTGTTTCCCTTTTTCTTTCAACTCTTCTATTTTTCTTCTCAGTCTTTCTACCTTCTTTTCAAATTCTAACAAAACTGCCATTTTGTCCCTCTCAAAGGATTTTTATCCTCTCTTCACCTATCATCTTTTTAAGGCTTCTTAAAATAGCCGCATCAACCGGTATTGCAAAGTCTGGATGTGTTTGCAACTGTATTATGTATCCGTTTGTTTCAAGTTCGATTACTACCGGTTTTCCATCAGGAGAACTGTTTGTTTCCAAGAATTCTTTTAACCGTTCTAAAAATTCTTCGGAAAAGATTGTATCATCAATTTTAAGGACAATTCTGTTTATAACATCAGAAAGCTTCTTTTCAAAGCGTCCAATTTCTCTGGCTATTATGGATATGCTTCCCTCTTCTTCTCTTACAGTTCCTTTCACTATGACAACGTTACCTTCTGTTAGAAGTTCTGCCGATTCTTTGAAAACGTTTGGGAATACAAGGACATTGAGAACACCTTCGAGGTCTGTTATTTCAATGTTTGCCCACATTTCTCCTCTTTGGGTTCTTTTAGTTTTAACGGAGGTTATGGCACCAGCGATGGTAACCTCCTGTCCGTCTTTCCACTCGCTTTTATGAGAAGATGTATCAAAGCGCAAGGGAACAAGTGCTTGATACTCTAATAGAGGATGCCCGGATAAGTAGAATCCTATAGCTGCCCTTTCGTACTCTAACTTTATCCTTTCAGGCCACTCGTCTGTTTCAACATACTCTTTCTGTATAACTGAAGATTCGTCTCCAAACAGACTCATGAGGCCTTTGTTTTTAGTTTTCTGAATGCTCTGAGCCGCTGCCATTGCCTTTTCAAGTGTTGCAAGGAGGGTTGCTCTGTTATATCCTGTAAAATCAAAAGCCCCCGCTTTTATAAGTGCTTCAAGAACTTTTCGGTTTACCTGTCTCATGTCCACTTTTTCGCAGAAGTCGTAAAGGTCTGTGAACTCTCCTTCTCTTTCTCTTGCCTCTACTATGGCTTCTGCAGCTTTTTCACCAACGCCTTTTATCCCTGCCAGTCCAAACCGTATTGCACCATTTTCAATTGTAAACTTGGCGCCGCTCTTGTTTACGTCAGGTGGCAGTATTTCAATATTGTTTTCCCTGCAATCTTTTATGAGTTTAACTATCTCATCGGCGTTGTCATAGTCTATGGACATCATTGTTGCCATGAGTTCCTGAGGGTAATGGGCTTTTAGGTATGCAGTAACGTAGGCAAGATATCCGTAAGCGGCGGAGTGAGATTTGTTAAATCCGTATTCTGCAAACTTTGCAATATCGTCAAACAGCTTTTCTACTTTGTCTTTTGGATAACCTTTTTCAACGGCACGTTTTACAAATATGGAACGTTGCTCTTCCATTATCTCTTTCTTCTTTTTACCCATTGCACGGCGCAAGAGATCAGCTTCTCCAAGTGAGTAACCGGCAAGAACGTTTGCTATCTGCATTATCTGTTCCTGATAGATGAAGAGACCGTATGTCTCTTTTAGGTAAGGTTCAAGTTCCGGGAAGATGTAATCGACCGGTTCCTGACCGTGTTTTCTTTTTATATAACTTTCAGCCATTCCTGAGTTGAGAGGTCCTGGACGGTAAAGGGCAACGAGAGCGACGATGTCTTCTATAGATTCTGGTTTTAGTCGTTTCATCAGGTTTCTCATACCCGGTGATTCAAGCTGGAATACGCCTACAGTGTTTCCTTCCTGAAGCAGTTTGTAGGTCTTTTCATCATCAAGGGGAAGTGTTTTCAGGTCAACCTTTTCGTTTCTTGTCTTTTCAACAAGTTTTATGGTTTTATCAATAATGGTAAGGGTTTTTAGTCCTAAAAAGTCCATTTTAAGGAGACCTAACTTTTCAACCTGTCCCATTTCGTACTGGGTGGTTATGTCTCCATCTTTACTCCTTGCTAAAGGAATGAAGTTTGTCAGTGTTTCTGGTGTAATAACGACACCGGCAGCGTGTACGCCGGTTTGCCTTGTTAATCCCTGAAGTTTTGAGGCGATTTTCGCCATCTTTTTATAAAGTTCGTTACTCTCTATAAGTTCTTTCAGTTCTGGTGCTTTCTCTATTGCGTCTTCAATTGTTTTGGCGTCATCAGGAATAAGTTTTGCTATTCTGTCAACTTCTCCGTAAGGAATGTCAAGAACTCTTCCCACGTCTCTTATTACGCCTTTTGGTTTCAGTGTTCCAAAGGTGATAATCTGGCAAACTTTGTCGTTTCCATATTTTTCCCTTACGTACTGGATAACTCTGTCTCTTCCGTCCTGACAGATGTCGACGTCTATATCGGGCATTGTTACCCTTTCCGGGTTGAGGAATCTTTCAAACAGAAGGTTAAACCTTAAAGGGTTTATGTCCGTTATGCCTATAGCATAGGCAACAAGTGAGCCTGCTGCCGAACCTCTTCCCGGTCCTACAGGTATGCCGTTTTTCTTTGCCCAGTTGATAAAATCCCAGACAATAAGAAAGTATCCCGGAAATCCCATGTTATCTATGATTTTAAGTTCGTAGTAGAGCCTTTCTCTATACTGTCTTTTGGTTTCTCCGTCTTTTATTCCGAGTTCTTTGAATCTTCTTTCAAGACCTTTTTCTGCAAGCTCTTTTAGGTAACTTGAGTAAGTGTATCCTTCCGGAACTTTGTATTTTGGCAGATGATAGCCGTCATTTTTTATTTCAACGTTTATCTTTTCCGCTATCTTGAGCGTGTTTGTTATGGCTTCGGGAACTTCTTTGAACAGTCTGAACATTTCTTCGCCGTTTTTAAAGTAAAACTCTTTTGTCGGAAAGCGCATTCTTTTTTCGTCGTTGAGTTTTTTTCCTGTTTGAATACAAAGAAGAATATCGTGGGCTTCCCAGTCCTCTTTGTTAAGGTAGTGGGCATCGTTTGTCGCCACGAGTTCTATGTCTAACTTTTTCGCTATATCTATGAGGCCTCTGTTGGCTTTTTTCTGTTCTCTCATTCCGTGGTCTTGAAGCTCGAGGTAGAAGTCTTCACCGAATAGGTCTTTATACCACTTTGCCGCCTTTTCGGCTTCTTCGTACTGTCCCTTGAGGTAAAGGAGGGGTATTTCTCCCTGGATGCAGGCAGACATTGCTATAAGTCCTTCGCTGTACTTTTCAAGAACTTCTTTGTCTATGCGGGGCTTGTAATAAAATCCCTCTATAAAGGCAATGGAGCTTAACTTCATGAGGTTTTTTAAGCCGGTTTCGTTTTTGGCAAGAAGCACAAGGTGGTAACTTCCTTTCTCTCCCGCTTCTTTTCTGTCAAATCGGGAGCCTTTTGCTATGTAAAATTCCTGTCCGATTATCGGTTTTATGCCTTCTTCTTTACATGTATTGTAAAGTTCAAGGGACGCGAACATGTTGCCATGATCTGTAACGGCAACAGCGGGCATGCCAAGTTCTTTGGCCTTTTTAACCATCTCTTTTATCTTTATGGCACCGTCAAGAATCGAGTACTGAGAGTGAAGGTGAAGATGAACGAAATCGCCTTTGCCTACCATTTAAATGTCTCCTCCGCTTTTTCTATCTTCCACTTAAATTATAACTTTCCCCTCAGGTAGGCATTAAATTTAAGTTGACAAAAAAATTCTGGTTCGTCTGAAAGGTTTGGGTAAGGGGGGCTTGCGGATGAAATAGTTTACCAATACCCTAAAATTGATCCGTTAAGGAGAATGCATAAAAAGATGCCCGCAGTGATGAATGCAATATCAGCTGCTTTTATCTGTCCCATCTTTTCAACGAACCAACCTCTTATGCCGTACATGCCGTGATAAACCATGGCCGTTACAAAGAGACAAAATGCGTACGGACATGATGGATATAAAGCATATACGAAGGTAAATGGTGTGTGCATAACAAGAAGGTGGACAAGGACAAAAATAGGGATGGTAATGGCTGTTATTAAGTGGAGTGAATAGAAAAACTTTTCAGCTCTCATTGGAGCCTCCGTAAAAAATCTGCACCACGGAGGTAAATATATTTATTGTTTTCTAAAAGTGCAAGTTTTATCAAAATCTTAAAAGGGGCGAAATGCCCCTTTTTATTATCCAAAACGGCCTGTGATGTAGTCTTCAGTAAGTTTTTCGTGTGGTTTAACGAATATCTGATCCGTTCTATTGAATTCAATAAGTTCTCCCATGTACATAAATGCCGTGTAATCAGAAACCCTTGCAGCCTGCTGCATGTTGTGGGTTACAATTAGGATGGTTAATTTTCCTCTTAAGGAGGTAATAAGCTCTTCTATTTTCATCGTGGAGATTGGGTCAAGTGCCGATGTTGGTTCGTCAAAGAGGAGGACTTCCGGTTCAACGGCTATTGCTCTTGCTATGCATAATCTCTGCTGCTGACCACCAGAAAGTCCAGATGCAGGTTGGTTCAATCTATCCTTTACCTCTTCCCACAAAGCAGCGTCCTTCAACGCCTTTTCCACCCTATCGGCAAGTTCAGTTTTATTTTTTATTCCTTTCAACTTCAGGCCGTAGGCTACGTTATCAAATATGCTCATTGGAAATGCGGTGGGTTTTTGAAAAACCATACCGATGCGACTTCTCAACCTGATAAGATCTATGTTCTTGTCTAAGATGTTTGTTCCATCGAAGATAATTTCACCCTCGTATCTATTTCCGGGATAAAGGTCATGCATTCTGTTAAAGCACCGCAGCAGCGTTGTTTTACCGCATCCGGAAGGTCCGATGAGGGCTGTAACTTTTAATTCCGGCACTTTAAAAGAGATGTTTTTAAGTGCGTGTTTGTCACCGTAGTAGAAGTTAAGGTTCTTTACCTCAATCTTTGCCGGTTCGGTTATCTCAGCTATATAACTCAAAACACCCTCCGATTACTATTTTTTAAATTTCCACTTGGCTATGGCACGACCTATGAGATTAAGAGCAAGAACGCCAAATGTGAGTATTATGGCTGCTGCCCAGGCAAGTTTCTGCCAGTATTCGTAAGGACTCATGGCGTAATCGTACATCGTTACTGTAAGTGACGCCATGGGCTGAAAAACGTTGTATGTCAAAAAGTTGTTGTTAAAGGATGTAAAGAGAAGTGGAGCCGTTTCACCACCAATTCTTGCAACGGCAAGTATCACGCCCGTTATGATACCTGTTATGGCACCTTTATAAACAACGGAGGTAATTACTTTGGATTTTGTTGCGCCAAGGGCATATGCTGCCTCTCTGAGTTCTCTTGGAACCATGTTTAACATATCATCAGTTGTTCTAACTATTATGGGAAGCATCATAATTGCAAGGGCAACAGAACCGGAAATACCCATAAAATGTCCAAAAGGTTCAACTAAAATTGCATAAACAAACGTACCTATTACGATTGAAGGAACGCTCATGAGGATGTCAGAAATGTCCCTTACTATATTTGCAAGTCTGCTGTTTTTTCCGTATTCGGAAAGGAAAGTTCCGGCTAAGATACCTATGGGAACACCGATTATTACTGCTATGGACACGATTAAAATTTGACCTATTATTGCATGCTTTAAGCCTCCTGTATTGTCTCCCGGGGCAGGAGGATTTCCAACGAATACCTGCCATGATAAGGTAGCCCCGCCTTTATATACAAGGGTCCCTAATATCCATACAAGCCAAAGAATGCCGAACAATGCCGCTAATGTTGAGAGTATAAGAACAATGTTGTTAACGATTTTTCTCTTTTTAAAGGCGTCCACTATCTACCTCTCTCAACTTTCTTGAGGAAGAGAAACTTTCCTATGGCTATCACGATGAAGCTCATAACAAAAAGTATGAGTGCGAGGAAGAAGAGGCTGGATAGATATATTTTTGTATCTGCTTCAGCAAATTCATTTGCAAGAGTAACTGTTATTGATGTTGCAGGTTGAAGTATTGATTGGGGAATTACCGGCTGGTTTCCCATAACAAAGGTTACTGCCATCGTTTCACCCATGGCTCTGCCTAAGGATAGAATAATACCGCCTATAACACCTAACTTTGCGTAAGGTAGAACGACATCTTTCATAACGTCCCACTTTGTTGCGCCTAATGCGTAGGCAGATTCTTTAAGAATAGGCGGGACCATGTTGAAGGAATCTCTTGCTATTGCTGCGGTAAAAGGTAGAATCATGACGGCAAGGACTAAAGAAGCAGTAAGCAGGCCTATCCCGGGAGTAAATCCGGAGAACCATTCACCGATAACGGGCAATTTCCCGAGAGTTGCATGTATAATCGGCTGAAGGCGGTTCCTTACAAAAGGTGCAAAGTAGAAAAGTCCCCACATACCGTAGATGATACTTGGAATGGCTGCTAAAAGTTCTATTGCTATGCCGATGGGTGATTTAAGCCTGTCTGGTGCTATTTCTGTTAAAAAAATGGCAATTCCAATTGCTACGGGGACTGAAAGAACAATAGAAATAATGGTGCTGACAATTGTTCCGTAGATTGCCGGTAGTCCGCCAAACTCATCCATTGGCGGATTCCAATCGGGAGACTTTATAAAGTTAATAATTCCAAATTTGTGGATAGCAGGAGCTGCCTCTTTATAGAGAGTGACACCTATGGCAAAAAGAGATACTACAATAATAACCGTTGATAAGAATGCGAGGGTTTGGAATAGCCTGTCACCTATATAAAGTCTATTTTTCCCTTCCATATGTCCTCTCTAAGACAACAAACTTTTTCGTATGGATAGTATATCAAGTCGTTCTATAAAATTCTATGCATTGAATGTTAAGAAAGGATAGGTTTGATTAATATGCTTTTGTTCACAGCCAAAACTGTGTGCATTTTGAAAACCTGCTGACATAAAGGTCTGGATGAGGCTTGTATAAGGCGGGGATGCCCGCCTTAAAGAATATTTACTTTATTATTCCGCTTGCTATTCCCCATCTGTGGGCGTACATTCTTCCGTAAGGTCTTGCGCTTACGGGAACGATTTTTGTAAAAGGTTCTGACATTATCTCTTCAACACTTAAATTGAACGCTTTAGCAAAGCCTTTAAGTTCTGTTTCAAGTATCTCCCTATCTTTGTCGTCTATTTCGAAAATTTTCACCTCTTTACCAAGATACCTTTTAGGTACTTCACCTCTAACGTATATGACTCCACCGTGCATTCCTGTAGCGCAGTAGTCACCTACGATATCTTCACCGCTTTTTCTGTTGAGTCCTAAAAGTATGAGTTTTCCACCTGCCATGTATTCACCGAAGAAATTGCCAGCTTTTCCGCCTATGATAAATGTTGGGACGAACTCTTTGTATCCTTTCATGTGTATGCCAACTCTATAGCCTACGTCTCCTTCTATATAGACTTTTCCGCCTCTCATTCCATATCCGCAAACGTCACCAGCATGGCCTCTTACGATGATTTCTCCTTTCATCATTGTGTTGCCGACGCAGTCCTGGGCATTTCCGAAAACTTCAATCTTCGGGTTGTAAAGGAATATTCCAAGGTCATTTCCAGCGGTTCCGTGAATCTCTATTTTTACAGGTTCTTTTATTCCCGTTCCTATGTACCTCTGTCCGTAAACTTCTCTGAGTATTATCTTTTCAGCACCGTTTTTAACTAACTCTTTTATCTTTGCGTTAACGATTCTGTAGTGGGCTGTCCCGCACTTTATCTCATAGGTTGTTTCGTTAAGCTGTTTAACTTCCATTTTCCTACCTCTTATAAGATGTTATCCCGGGTGGCAGATGCCGTCTTTACAGTAATTCATGAGTGCGATAACCGGTTCCCCGGCTCTTGGCATCCACACCTTTTCTGGATTTTTGCAGATAACCTTTATAGCTGACTCTTCGCTTGCCATATATACGGTGTCACCATTAATTGCCGCAACGAAAGGACGAAGTTTTATCCTGTCGTTGAATCCTATGAGACCGTCTTTGTAGGCAAAGAGCATTGCGAATGGTCCATTTAGCATTGCGGAAGAGTAGATTTCTCTTATCTTCTTAGCCATTTCTGCAACTTTATTAAGCTTTTTCTCTTTCAGGTATTCAATGTCTTTCCAGAAAGGTGCAGCAATTGCCATTAGAGTTGCCTTTATCGGGAGTTTGTGTTTTCTAAAGAGAAGGTCAAAGATGTAGGCTGCAACTTCTGTATCGGTGAGCAGTGTACACTTGTAACCGTACATTTCAACATACCTTTTGTTCGTTCCGTAAGAGGTTATCTCTCCGTTGTGGACTATTGACCAATCAAGTAGCGTAAATGGATGGGCACCTCCCCACCAACCTGGAGTGTTTGTCGGAAAGCGGGTATGAGCTATCCATATGTATCCTTCATACTGATCTATCTCAAAGAATTCACCAATTTCATCCGGTTCGCCTACACCTTTGAAAGCCCCCATATTTTTACCGCTGGAAATTACGTAGGCACCTTTTATATTTTCGTTGATGGTCATCACCGCTCTTACAACCATGTCTTCTTCTGTTTCAAGGGGAAGCTTCACATCTTCCCTTGGTGTTACAAAGTATCTGTAAAATACAGGGGGCGTTGTCTTTTTGTAGAGGGATGGGACGCTCTTTGTAGGTATCATTTCGCTTTTGACGATATGGAAGAATCTATTTAAAACAGCCGTAATTTCGGTTGCTATGTCCATGCTGTCCATCATAACGTGGAATGCGTAGTATTCGGCCATATCCGGATAGATACCGTATGCGGCGTAGCCGGCACCCATACCGTTTCCACGTTCCTTCATGGATGTTATAGAGTCAAAGATGTCTTTTCCAGAGACTCTTTTTCCGTCTCTGTTAATAAAACCTGCGAGACCGCAGCCAGACATTTCAGAGTAACTCATCATTCTTCGGGCCTCCAGTCGTTATAGCCTGTTTTATCCTGCTGGATTCTTGCCTCTCTCCAGCTCTTTGGAAGGTGAACAAGACCAAAGTCTATATCAACCAGCTTTTCTTTAAACGTTGATACGTCAAGTTTCTGTCTGATAATACCTGTGAGAATACCGACGCGGTCAATTTCTCCTATGGCAACAAAGCCTACAAGGCGGTTATCTTTAATTATAGCTTTTCGGTAGTATCCCCTCTTTTCGAACCTATCGTTTACGAGGACTTCGTATGTTGAGTCCGGCGGTTCCACGATGCCTGCGTTGAGGACCGGAACCTCTTCAAGGAATTTTAATGAGTTGAGAGGCAGTCCGCCCAGATATTTCATCTTCTTTCCAGCCATATTAAGTCCAGCAACAAGTCCCTGTTCAAAGGCAAGGGGAAAGAGGGGAAGATTTTTCTTTGTACCGTCTGTAATGTCTATGTTTTCTACACAGTCTCCAGCAGCATATATATCCGGGATGGATGTTTCCATGAACAGATTTGTGTCAATGCCGCGGTTTACTTTTATTCCTGCTGTTTGGGCAAGTTCTGTGTTCGGTCTAACACCTATTGCAACGATTACCATTTCAGCATTAATAATTTTTCCGGATTTAAGTTTTACGCTTTCTACTTTTTCGTTTCCAAGGATTTCCTCTACAGTATCTTCAAAGAAGAAGTTTATGCCGATATCTCTCATTATTTTCTCTACGATTTCAGAGCCCCTGTTGTCAAGTGCTTTTCCAAGTACCTTGTTGAGAAGTTCCACAACGTAAACGTTTATTCCTTTCTTTCTCAGGAAGTAGGCAACTTCAAGACCTATAAAACCAGAGCCAATTACAACAACGTCTTTGATGCCGTTTTTTGTTATGTACTCTTTTGCGGCCTTTGCTTTTGATAACTCTGTAAATGTGAAGACGCCTTCTTTTTCGCTGCCTTTGATTGGAGGTACAAACGGTTTTGCACCTGTAGAGATTAAAAGTTTGTTGTAGCTTTCAGCTATTCCGGTGTCAAGAACGACTTCTTTCTTCTCTGGATCAATCTTTATTGCCTTTGTTCCAAGTAACACTCTTACGTTTTTCTGTTCAAAGAACTTTTTACCTTTGTAGATAAGTTTCTCTTCAGGAAGGTCAACGAGAATATCGGCTATCATTGGCTTTGAGTAGCAACCTTCCTTTTCGTAGGTGATAACGGTTATTTCGCCTTCCTTATTGACTTTTCTAATGCCGTTTATACAGCCTACTGCTGCAGCACTGTTGCCTACTATTACATATTTCATTTTCACCTCTCCCTGTCGTAAACGAGCGCTCTGTTTGGGCATGCTTCAACACATGCGGGGAAATCTCTCCCTTCACAGAGGTCACACTTGAAAGAGTGTCTTTTATTAAGATGTGGATGAACTGCACCGAAAGGACACACTAAAACGCAGCTCCAGCATCCGACGCACACATCTTCGTCAAGGTGAACAACACCGTTTTTATCCTGCCAGATAGCACCTGATATGCAGGCGTCAAGGCAAAACGGGTGTTTACAGTGTCTACACATCACAGATAGGGAAACAGGACCTTCCACCTCAACGGTTGGTCTCGGCAAAAGATCTTCAAGTTTATAGGCCTTAATGGGATCTTTTGATTCACTGTGAACCATAGTGCAGGCAACCTCGCAGTACCTGCAGGAGATACAGTTTTCCTCTATGGGATAAACCTTGTAAAGGTTTCTTCTCTTTTTCTTCTGCTGTTTCTGCTCCATGGTCTCTCCCCTTACATTCCAGCGGGCAGAACGCCCAGGATTTTATTTTCCTGCTCTGTCAGGCCGACGCTTCTAAGGCGAAGTCGGTTGCCTTTTATACTTTCAATTGCGTTAATTCCCATGGCACCCAACATCTCTTTGATGTCATGTTTCCACGCTCTTAAAAGGTTTGACAGGTTTTCAGCAACTATATTCGGGTTGAGCCTCTTTGCAAGCTTCGGGTCGTTTGTTGTAATACCCCATGCACATCTACCGGTGTGACACTGCTGGCACTGTGTACATCCGGCTGCAAGAAGAGCCACAGTACCTATGTAGACAGCGTCTGCACCGAGGGCTATCGCTTTAAGTACGTCGATAGGATTTCTGAATCCACCGGCTGCTATTAGTGATACGTTGTTTCTTAATCCCTCTTTTCTCAATCTCTCATCAACTGCTGCAATTGCAAGTTCTATTGGGATACCAACGTAGTCTCTCAGGGATTTTGGTGTTGCACCTGTTCCGCCCCGGAAGCCATCTATCGCTATAATATCGGCACCTGCGTGGGCAATACCGGTTGCAATTGCAGCAACGTTGTGAACGGCTGCGATTTTTACAGATACGGGTTTTTCGTAGTTTGTCGCCTCTTTGAGTGCGTAAATTAACTGTCTTAAGTCTTCAATAGAGTATATGTCATGATGAGGTGCCGGAGAGATAGCATCCGCACCAACTGGAATCATCCTTGTTTCTGCAATTCCTTCGTTTACCTTTTCACCTGGCAGGTGTCCGCCGATTCCCGGCTTTGCACCCTGTCCAATTTTAATCTCTATTGCCGCTGAAGTTTCAAGATAATCTATGTCAACTCCAAATCTTCCTGACGCTACCTGAACGATTGTGCAATCTTTATACTTTCTAAGGCTTTTGTGAAGTCCACCTTCACCTGTGTTCCAGTATGTTCCGTTTTCCTCTGCTGCCATTGCCATTGCTTTTTGAAGGTTGAGGTTGATAGAACCGTAGGACATTGCAGAGAATAGAACGGGTATTTCAAGTTCAAGTTGTTTTCCAATAGTTGTTTTTATGGATACTTCATCTTCTTCAAATTCTAACCTGTCAGGTTTCCTTCCTAAGAAGGTCTTTAGTTCCATCGGTTCTCTTAACGGGTCAATTGATGGGTTTGTTACCTGACATGCATCGAGGAGAAGGTGGTCAAAATAGTTTCTGTAAGGTTTGTCGTTTCCTGTGGATGTGAGAATAACGGCGCCTGTGAGCATTTGGACGTGAATGTCTCTAATTGCTTCAGGTGTCCAGTTAGCATCTGGATGGAATGTTGAAGGGTTTGGGACGACCTTTATAGCATCTGTTGGACAGAATGCTTCACATCTTTTGCAGTTAACACAGTTTTCGTTACGGTTCATAATCTTGTCGTAATCTTCATCGTAGTAAGTTGCGTCAAATGTGCACTGGTCAACGCAGGACTTACATTTGACACATCTGTCAGGATCCCTTAAAACCATGAAGGGATAGAATGCCACCTGTGGTTTTTTAAAAAGCATCTTTAACCTCCGAAAAACGGTAGAAGGAGATAACAAGCAAAAGGTGGAAGGTATTATAGCAAAAATTTACAGTTAAGCTGGGGTTTTATTTAGAGCTGTCTTCAGGATGGTGTTATTCTTTGTACATGGAGACGATTCCTCTTAATTCGTGATAAAGCTCTTTTGCACGTTTTTGAGACTCTTCAACCTGCATACTTATGTTG